>JBEIKS010000349.1:0-1515 GCA_040379625.1 Burkholderiaceae bacterium | reverse complement strand
GCGCGTCTGCGAGTCTGACTACCAAGAAAAATTCAAACGCAGCGATTACGGCGCGTTTTTCCCCGGCGCCTACGACCAGGAACTGGAATGCTTTGTTGCATCCATGCACAAACTGAAAATGGCAATGCTGCTGGAAGAGGACGTAGACCACGATGTGCTGGTTGAAGCCTGCTACCGGCAAAACATTCCTTACCACCATGTGTTTTGGGCCATGGAGTATGAACGTTTGCGCTGCACGCACGACACCCTGTTTCCGCGCTTTCGCACCGACATTGACCTGATTTACGACCTGGCCCGCGCTGTTGCTGGCAATGAAGTGGAGATGTCGGTTGAATTGGCGCATGTTCGGCAGTTGTACCTGGATGAAGCGCATGACCAAAGTTTGGCCAGTTTCACCATCGTGGCTGGTCTAATGAAAAATACCCAGTTGCGCTTCACCTGTGTGGGTGATGAGTTTCAGGTTATTTACGAAGAAGACAGTGCCAGCAGTGAATTTATGTCCGAGCCACGCATGCGCAGCCATTTCACTTTACGCCACGGGGCTGAGCCTATTTTGCCGCTGGACCTTGTTCATTCTTACCGTTTTGGTCATACGCTAGCGTTTCGCACCAATAAATTGCACCCCGACATCAAACTCAAGGGGTCGGTGCTGACCGATGGTTTCGACATGAACGGAACCGCGGTACAGCGCATTGACTATGAAACCAGCCCCACGGACCCGCAGGGCTTTCTGAATTGCGCAAAACAGGCCGTCGACCTTATTCAAAGCCACCCCGCATTAAAAGAGAAGAATAAAAAAATAGCGGTGATTGTGCGCGCTGAATACCTAAGCCTGGGGCTAGAGCGGGGGTTGATGGATGCAGGTATTCCCCATGCATGGGTTGGCGCCGCTTTGCGTGCCAGTCGCAAAACAGACATGCCGTGCTTTCCCAGACGCCCGGAAATTTTGCTGTTGCGGGCATTTTTGTCCTTGTTTCCTGGCCAGTTGGAAAAAATGCACGCTGACACGCGAACCTTGGCGGTTAAAACACTGATCGGTTTCTTTGGCTACCGGTTCCCTCCGGCCATTACCGAACGAGACGACACGCAGGCCCACCTGTGGCGCACTTGCAAGGACGACCCCAAGGGCTTGTCCATCTTTTTGCTGCAACCCAACGGCTTTGCCTTTGGTTTGAATAACCCAACACAAAATGCGCTCTACCAATCTGTACTCGCAGAAATCAAGCGCATTGCCTTGGGCAGTGAACAAGACAGTGCCGCCGGTTTTTTGAGGTTTTTAAGTAAAACACTGAATTTGAAAGCCTGGCTGAAGCACCACTTTGTGCGTGACGACAAAATCCGACGCGCCCAAGGTGCCTTGGCGCTGTTTCAGCAAGCTTGCGAGGCAGAGGCTTATTCCATTGCTCAAACCAACGACTGGCTGGCCAGGCAGGAGAGCTTTGCCGATGCCAGCCGAACCAAGGCCCGGGTCATGCTGGGCACGGTGGATATGGTCAAGGGCATGGAGTTTGATGT
>JBEIKS010000348.1:0-1524 GCA_040379625.1 Burkholderiaceae bacterium | reverse complement strand
GGCCGACCGCCGCGATGCGCCGTCAAACGCCAACACCGTTGTGCCCAAAATAACACCGGCAAACATCAGCGAAATTGAAACCTCAATCAAACTAAAACCTGTTTGTAATTTTTTGGCGCGCCTGAAAAATTTTTGCATTCTGATGTCGCAAGAAACTTGACTGACTGAAATTTTGTTCTCAATCACAAACTTCCCATACCCCCAACTGGGGCTGTGGGTAATCCCCCCCCTTTTACCCACCCCCTCGACAAGGGGATGTACGTCACAAGGAAGCGCTTTAAGGTGGGTTCGTTAAACGCAACCCCCGTCCCAGCTGAGACAAAAAAGACACCAAGGAACAACAAGTGAAAAAAGCTCACGCATCATGGATACTTGCCTGCTGCAGTACCCTGTGCCTGCCCCTGCATGCTGCAGAACCAGAAGTAAACAAAAGCAGTATTCAAACACTCATCAGCGTGGCGCTGGCCCGCAACCCTCAAGTCATGGCTGCGCGCAGTGAATACCAGGCAAGACAAGAAGAAAGCAGTGTTGCACAGTCGCAGTTTTTTCCGACCGCCAGCGCAAGCATGGAAAAAGCAGACAACCGCCCCCGACTGGCCTTGAACCAGCGGACAGACACTGTGCGTCTGCAACAACCGCTGTTTACTGGCGGGCGTCTCACGGCAGGTTTGGAGCGTTCAGCAGCCAACGAGAAAATTGCGCAAATCACGGTCGATGGTATACGTTTAAGCATCAGCGAAAATATCATTGAAGCGGTGAGCAATTTAAAAAATGCGGAAGAAAAAAGTTTGGTGGTGGAGAAGAGTTTAAAAAAGCATAGGCAGTATCTTGAAATGGTGATGAGACGCTCGCAAGAAGGGCAATCGTCAAAAGCCGATGTATTTCTGGCTGAAAACCGTTGGCTCAGTGTAAAGTCTGAACTGCTTTCATTAACCAACGAGCGAGACCTGCAGCGCATCCGGCTTAAACAGCTTTGCCTATGCAGCGAGGAAGAAATTGCTGTCACGCTTCATTTTGAAATGCCACAATTGGAAAGCCTGGCGGCGCTGGAACAACTCGGCCAGGAAAACAGCCCTGCCCTGCAAAAAATTGACCAGGAGCTTTTGGTGCTACTGGCCACTGAAAAAGAAACAAGGTCTGCTTACAGTCCACAGGTTTCAATGCGGGCTGAACATTCACGTGGAGACTTCACGGGGCCTGACAACACTGTTTATCTTAGTGTGAATTTTTCATTGGGGGCAGGCACTTCAGTGTTGCATTCCATTAACGCGGCAGAACAAAGAACCCAAGGGAAATACCGTGAACGCGACACCGAATCGCAAGCGGTTTCCCGCACCATTCAAAGTCTGTTTCAGTTTCTGGAAACGACCAGCCAGCGCGCTGTGCTACAAAAGGCAAGCTATGAATCTGCAGTGGCTGTGATGGAAGCATCAGAGCGACTGTATTTGTCTGGCAGAAAAAGCTGGCAAGAATTGATGAACTCTGCAAGAGAAGCCTACCAAGCAGAAACACAGGTAGTGGATG
>JBEIKS010000347.1:0-1587 GCA_040379625.1 Burkholderiaceae bacterium | reverse complement strand
TCGATGAATTCGCCGGCCTGCACCAGAGACCTGGCCATTCGACGTTCAGCCCGGAACGGAGAAATAAAGGCGGTAATAACGACCAAGCCTGCATCCAGCATCAGTTTGGCCACCTCGGCAACGCGCCGGATGTTTTCAACCCGGTCAGCCTCAGTAAAGCCGAGGTCTTTATTCAAACCATGGCGCACGTTGTCGCCATCCAGTAAGTAGGTGTGTTTTCCCAGCGCATGCATTTTCTTTTCCACCAGATTGGCGATGGTGGATTTGCCGGCACCCGACAAACCTGTGAGCCACACAATTTTGGGCGTTTGATATTTTTGTACCGCCCGTGCGGCTTTGTTGATGTCCACCGCCTGCATGTGAATATTGTGCGAACGGCGAAGGGCAAAATGCAACATACCGGTACCCACCAGTTTTTTGCTGATGCGGTCAATAAAGGTAAAGCTACCGGTGGTTTTATTGACAGCAAACGGGTCGAAGCCAACCATTCGGTCCAAGGCGAAGGTGACCACTGCAATTTCGTTCAAGCCCAGTTGTTTGGCCGGTTGGTGCTCCAAGGTGTTCACATTGACCTTGTGCTTGATGCTGGAAACGGTGACCCCTGCCATTTGCCCGGCAAGGTTGATGAGGTAACTGCGGCCCACCATCATGGGCTCTTCGGCAGCCCAGATAAAGTCGGCTTCGAACTGGTCTGCCACGCTGGCGGGGTCGTCCACGGTGGAAACAATCTCGCCGCTTGAAATGTCGATAGGGTCTTGCAGGGTGAGCGTGACGGCCTGCCCGGCAACGGCCTGGGCAAGCTCTCCATCTGCTCCTGCAATTCGACACACATTGGACGTTTTGCCGCTGGGTTGTACCCGAATGGCGTCGCCGGCGCGAACAGTACCAGAAGCCACTGTACCGAAAACGCTTGGCGACTGATTGACTACTGGCTCAACAGACGCCACGGGAAAACGGAACGCGGACGTCATCACCTCAACTTGAATTGACTCAAGCGTGGCCAACAAGGTGCTGCCCTGCCCTGCCGACACAGTAATGCACTGCATGCTTTTGAAATTCAAGCGCGCTGCAAACTCACGGAATTCTTTGTCAATAGCACTTAAGACGCTGTCAGCGCCCTGCCCGGGCTCAATACTGTCGATGGCAAGCACCACATTGGAAATACCATGCAAGGAGGCCAAAATACAGAGGCGCTTTGTCTGAGCGGAAAGGCTTTTTGAAGCACCTACGACGATCACAGCGGCATCGGCTGCGCCATGGAAAGCGTCTTCTAGAATTGAACCGGATGCTTGCAGCAGGCGGCCAGCAAGCGCGGCGCTCAGCGCATCATCCTCACCGCAAATTAGAAAGTGTAGACGGCTTTCGTCGCCCTGAATTTTCACATATCGGGTAATTTGAGCAGTGTTCATTTGCGCCGGCAAAAGCCATTTAACGGGTGTGCTCAAGAGAATAACATTGCAACCAAGGGTTCTGCAGTATCATTTGGCCAGCTAATTAAACACATTCGCCTAAGGATTTGAACATGCGCTGGAACCACGGTTATTTCGCAGAAAGCGGTTACACCTATGGTTTTTATCCGGAAACCAT
>JBEIKS010000346.1:0-1610 GCA_040379625.1 Burkholderiaceae bacterium | reverse complement strand
TTTCGATGTTACTGAAAAACATCTGCAGTCAGAACGCAACCTAAGCGTGGTTTCAACAACCCGCGAGATTTCCGAACAAGCCAACCAGAAGGCCCAACTGGCGCGCACATCTTCTGAAGAAAATGCATCCTCCATCAAGCACTTGTCCGTCAGTGTGGAAGAGGGCATTGGCATGGTGACGCAACTGGGCAAAGTTGCCGCCGACATTGGCGGCATCACCAAGGCCATTTCGGAAATCGCGTTGCAAACCAATCTGTTGGCGCTTAACGCAGCCATTGAAGCTGCGCGGGCCGGTAAGGCCGGGCGTGGCTTTGCTGTGGTGGCCGATGAGGTACGTACGCTGGCTGCAAAAACAACCAATCAGGCGCAGGAAATTGCCGACATGATTTTGCAAACCCAAACTGATGTTTCGCAAGTGGCAGACAACATGCGGACCTCGTCGCAACAATCTGCCAAGGCCATGCACAGTACCAAGCTCGCCTTGGAAGCCCTGAACGAACTCAGCGGCATCACAACGCAACTCAACGAACTCATGGTCAGTTTGAAGTAGTTGCCTGCGTGTGTTGCAATACAAACAAGTAAGCTAGGCTTTGCTAGCCTTATTTTCTGGTGTTTTTTGGTTTAAACCGCAACTGATTGCTTTGTCTCGGAGGTTTTATGCTTTTCAGGTTTCTATCTCGGTTTGTCGCACTTCTCACCGCTGTGGCCATGTTGAACCTAACGTTTTTGAATGTTGCCAGTGCAGGCATCATTGACACTGAAACCTATGTTGAAACCATCAAAAAAACCGAAAGCGATGACAAAAAATTCATCAGTGACTGGCTTTCTCGTGAGGACATTGCCAACCGCCTGACGCAGTATGGCGTTTCACCGGATCAGGCCAAGGAGCGCGTCGCCTCTTTGTCTGATGAAGATGCGCAGCGACTTGCCAGCGAAATCGAAAAAGCGCCTGCAGGTGGTTTTATCGGCGCCATTGTGTTTGTATTTTTAGTGTTGCTGCTCACCGATATTTTGGGGCTGACAAAAGTGTTCTCGTTCACCCGTTCAGTCCGTCGCTGAAAAATCATTCAGATTGAACTTCGTTGTCCGTATTATGAGTATTGCATGGGTTCTGAGCCTGCAGGTTTCCTGCGCCACCAACGCGTGGCCTGATGGCTCGGTCTTGGACAGTGAACATGCCCGGGTAACCGAGCTTCCGGACGTCCCATTTTTTCCTGACAACACCACGCTCTGCGGGCCCGCCAGTTTGGCCGCGGTGTTGAGCTTTGCGGGTGTCGCAAGCAACCCCGCCACTTTGGCGCCAACGGTTTATTTACCGGGGCGGCAGGGGGCGTTGCAAATCGAAATGCTGTCTGCTGCGCGCAGGGCTGGAGCGATTGCGTATGAATTGCCACCCGGGCAAGACACTTTAATGACCTCGCTCAAGGCCGGCTACCCGGTGGTGGTGCTGTTGAATCTGGGTTTGTCGTTTGCACCCTCATGGCACTATGCGGTGGTGGTGGGTTTTGAGCAGACTGCGCAAAACATGCAGTTTATTCTGAGGTCTGGCGAGCAGCGCAGGCAACGCATGCCAGCCTACACCTTTTACAAAACCTGGGAGCGTTCTGGAT
>JBEIKS010000345.1:0-1644 GCA_040379625.1 Burkholderiaceae bacterium | reverse complement strand
TCAGTCGCTGGAAAGAAATGACGTTTGCAACCGCTAGCCGCGCACTGATGATTCCTCTGGTGCTGGCCGCCGGTGTTTCTGTGGCCGTTATCTCTGTATTTGGCATGCCCAGTGTCTGGTTTTTGGCGGGTATTACCTCTGCCGTGGGGCTTGCCGCTGCCACCTTGGAACATGCCTGGCATCAACTGCGCCAACTGGAAAAAAGCCAGCCCAACACCAGCGTCATTTACCGTGCGGGCCGTTTGGGACATTCCTATTGGGGCATGGTCATGGCGCACGTGGGGGTGGCTGTGTTTGTCGCCGGCGTCACTTTAGTGAAAACCTTTGAAACCGAAAAAGATGTGGTGATGGTGCCCAACCAGACCGAATCCATCGGTGCCTGGCGCGTTACTTTCATTGGTGTGTCTGACCGCAAGGGCCCCAATTTTGTGGCGGCACACGGCGTGTTTGAGCTGACCTCCGGCGAGGGCAGAACCATAGAACTGATGGAACCGGAAAAGCGCCGCTACATCAGCGGTGGCCAGACCATGACAGAAGCGGCCGTAGACTCCTCTTTGATCAGGGACATTTACGTGTCTCTTGGCGAACCCATAGAAAGTCCCAAGCCGGGGCAGGAGGGCGCTTGGTCCGTGCGTTTGTACCTCAAGCCTTTCATTGTCTGGATCTGGCTGGGTTGCATCATGATGGCATTGGGCGGGGTTTACACACTGTTTGACCGCCGTTATCGCAGCAAGAAGCAAAAATCAGAGGCTTTGGCATGAAGCATTGGCGCATCGTTCTTCCTCTGTTGGTGCTGGCGGTTCTCGCGGTGTTTTTAGCGGAAGGCTTGACCCGCGACCCCCGCAAGCTGCCGTCCGCCAGAGTGGGCAAACCCGCACCGGAATTCGCCCTGCAAGACCTGAGCAAACCCGATGGCCCTCTGCGCACGCCTGCGCAAATGAAGGGCCGTGTCTGGCTGCTTAATGTGTTTGCTTCTTGGTGTGGTGCTTGTGTCACTGAACACCCCCGGTTGTTGTCATTGTCCAAGTCTGGTTACATTCCCATTGTGGGCTTGGCCTACAAGGACGACATGTCAGCCACCCGTGATTGGTTGAAAGAGCACGGTGGCGACCCCTACCTGTTTGTTGCCGTTGATCGAGACGGTTCCGTGGGTATTGAATATGGCGTTTATGGTGTGCCTGAAACCTATGTTATTGATGCGGAAGGTATCATCAGGCATAGACATGTCGGGCCAGTTGATATGGAATTTATGGAGAAACACGTCAAACCCTTGTTGATTCAAGCCAACAATGGTGGTCGGGTTGGAGGAGGCTCCTGATGGCTGAAGAACTGAAGCAGGGCGGCACAGTGGTTGCACAAACTCAACCTCAAGCACAAACCCAATCTGAAACGCCCGAGCCAATCAACAAATTCAATGCCTCTCCGGAAGTGGAAAGTCGTTTTAAATCGCTGGCGTCTGAATTACGCTGCCTGGTCTGTCAAAACCAGTCGCTGGCAGATTCTCACGCCGGTCTGGCCGAAGACTTGAAATTGAAGGTATACCAGCAAATTGCCACAGGCAAGTCTGACGCTGAAATCAAGTCTTATCTGGTGGAGCGTTACGGCGAGTTTATTTTGTACAAACCATCGTTTTCCAACAGCAAC
>JBEIKS010000344.1:0-1694 GCA_040379625.1 Burkholderiaceae bacterium | reverse complement strand
GGGCATTGCCTGGTTGGTGATTGTGGCGGCTGAGATGTTGGTGGGTGGAACTGGAATCGGTTATTTCGTGTGGAACGAATGGAACAACCTTTCTTTGACAAACGTGATTTTCGCAGTGCTGATGATAGGCGTTGTGGGAATGTTTCTGGATGCAGCCTTTGCAAGGCTTCAAAAGGCGGTGACTTATGCAGACTGATAAATCCGCGTTCTTACGCGCAGAAAACCTCTCGAAATCTTACGTGGCTGGTGCAGATCCAGTGTTTGAAAACGTCTGGTTCGAAATTCATCAAGGTGAGTTTGTCTGCATCATCGGGCACTCTGGTTGCGGTAAAACCACCATTCTCAATGCACTGGCGGGTCTGGATGAATGCTCCTCCGGTGTGGCCTTGATGAACGGTCGGGAAATCAAGGGCCCCAGCCTGGAGCGTGGTGTTGTGTTTCAAGGGCATGCGCTGATGCCTTGGCTCACCGTTCTGGAAAACGTAGGCTTTGCAGTTCGCTCCAAATTTCCGAGTTGGGACAAAGCGAAAATTGATGCGCACAGCAGTAGTTTTCTGGAAATGGTGGGGCTGAAAAAAGCGCTGCATAAAAAGCCTTCCGAGTTGTCTGGCGGTATGAAACAACGCGTGGGTATTGCGCGGGCTTTCGCCATTCAACCCAAAATGCTTTTGCTTGATGAGCCCTTCGGTGCTCTGGACGCACTGACACGAGGCACCATTCAAGACGAATTGCTTTCCATTGTGCGCCAGACCCAGCAGACTGTTTTCATGATCACCCACGATGTGGATGAAGCGATTTATCTGGCGGACAAAATCTTCCTGATGCGCAACGGTCCGCGTTCCGGCATTGCTGAAATTGTGGAGAACACCATGCCGCGCGACAGAACACGCACCAGCATTCACAAGGATCCGCAGTACTACAAGATCAGGAATCACCTGCTGGATTTTCTGGTGAACCGCTGCAATGAACCCAACCCTGCAGTCACCAGCGCAGGTCATCTCAGCACCGTACCCACAGGTCAGGCGGTTTGGCCTCCTGTGGTTCGTCCGGGGCTTGATGACACCGAGATCAACAACACGGGCAGCACAGCCACAGGCAGCGGCTTGAAGCTGGCCGCTGTTTCAAACAGTTAATTCAAATTTAAAAGAGGGAGTAAACCATGCAGTTTATGGACAGAACGGACGTTACAAAACAAATCGTTTCCACCAAGGTTGTCAAAGGCATTAAGTGGAGCGAAGTGGCTGCCAAGGTGGGTGAAAGCAAGGAGTGGGTGACTGCGGCTTGCTTGGGTCAAATGCAGATGAACAAGAAGCAAGCAACCATTGTCGGTGAAATTTTTAACTTGAGTGATGAAGCCGTGGCTTGGCTGCAAGTGGTGCCTTACAAGGGTTCCTTGCCCACACCCGTGCCAACCGACCCGCTGATTTACCGCTGGTATGAAATTGTCAGTGTGTATGGCACCACCATCAAGGAACTGATTCACGAAGAGTTCGGTGACGGTATTATGTCTGCCATTGATTTTTCAATGGACATACAGCGTGAAGCCGACCCGAAAGGCGATCGCGTCAATGTGGTGTTGTCCGGAAAGTTTCTTTCCTATAAAACCTATTGAGAAAAAATTTTCGACTTACAGTATTTGAGTTAACTCTATTGAGTTAGAAAACCGTCTGAGCTGCAAAGTTCAGGCGGTTTTT
>JBEIKS010000343.1:0-1753 GCA_040379625.1 Burkholderiaceae bacterium | reverse complement strand
GCTTAAACTGCAATCCGCCCTTGGTGTGTCATCTGAGGAAACCGTGACATTAAGCGCGGCAACGTGTACCGGAATAATGTCTTCCTTGAAACGCCCCTCTTGCTGGGCCTTCACTGCTAACGCGTGGCTGCGTACCGTGAATTTGTCACAGTCTTCGCGCTTTACATCAAACTTCTTGACCATTGCTTCAGCGCAAACGCCCATGACCTTGCCCGTGGTGAAATCCGCACCTGAAGGCATCACCGGTATCAAGTCTTTTGGACGCAATGAAGCAATTTCTTTCAGTACATTGCCCGCAGAACTGTTTTGCCGAAGCTTCATGGCGGCGCGCCTGATTTTTTGGGAGAGTCGCACGGGAATGTCCGAAAAACTTTCCGTCCCGGCGGCAATACCCACCTTGATCCGTCCCAATGCAATCATGTCGCACAAACTGGTGAATCCGACACTGGCAGACAGGCCGGCCATTGAGGTGGTGAATGCGGGAATGGTGGCGGGCAGGCCTGCTTCAAGCAAGGCGTCTCTGGCCACATTGGGGGTTTCCACTTCATGGAGCACAGTGCCCATGGTGAGCATTTCAACTGCGTTCCCGGCAATGCCGGTTTTCTTTATCAACCCCTCGATTGCCAGCGCCCCGAGTTGGTAGGTCATCAAGGGGGAAAATGCGCCACCAGAATCCAGAAATGCTGTTCTGACGCCGGTCACAATAACGGCCTTTTGCAGGCTGCTCTTAATTGGTTCGTCGGGCTTTTGCATCGCGTTGGAATCGGTTACCGGAGTGCCATGGTTAGCTTCGTGCGTCATTTCTGTCAGGCTTCCTTGAACTTTCCAACCATGTGCAATGTACCGTCTGCTGCGACAAGGCGCAGGTTTCGAAAACCTTCCTCATCAACAGTACGAGCCAATTGAACCTGCAGGCCGTGGTTGGGCAATGTCAGGGGTTTGATCCAGCGTAAATCAAGTTCTGCAATGGTGTAGCCGGCGGTGAGTATTGACTCGTAAGTGCGGGCAAGTTGTCCGAAACCGTGCAGTATGCAATGTTTGAAACGGCTTTTTTTACCTACTATCGGAACAGTGTGTATGGGGTTGAAATCGCCCGTTAGAAAAGCGAAGTTCAGCCCATCGTTTTCTTTTGCGTTCCAGCTTCCAACCGTATCGAAACTTTCTATCGTCTCGCTTTTATTCCCAAGCTCGGTTTTTTTCTTTTTGGCCCTAGGCACGGTGGAGTAACTGTCGATGGTCATCGCCAATTCCCCTTGCGGGTTGTGCGCCTGCACCTGCGTGTGGATACGAATCCGGTGGCTGTCATTTTCTACATTCATCAGACTGCCGGACAAATGCAGTGGCTGGTTGCGCAGCAGGGGTTTGTGATTTTGAAGTCGAAGTCCCTGATTGAGCACCGCCAACAGGTTGTAGGGTGCCATACTGCCAAGTTGAGCCAGCAAAGGCATGGCCCAGTGGCTGCAGAAGTGTGGCGGTATCTCAGTTTGGTAGCGGGTTACCTGCGCGCCGCTCCATTGGGCGTAACTGTCGATCAAGGCATTCGAAGGGGCTGCCAGTACTTGTCTGGCATGCACTGGCAGGGTGGGCAAGTGCGCAGGGCGGGTAATCGGGTTTGCGTTTCGCAGGGCCGCCCAGCCCATGGCTCGAATATTGGACACATGGTGAATCAAATAGCTCAAGGGGTAATCAAGGCGCAACATGTTCTCCAGAAATGTATTGTTCGGGTCGGCTCTGGGGCAGACTTTTTACTTTT
>JBEIKS010000342.1:0-1786 GCA_040379625.1 Burkholderiaceae bacterium | reverse complement strand
GCCGCTGACATTTGATGCGCAACAGTGGCAAACATTTGCCGGTTTGTCGGGTTTGTCGCTGCCGGTGCGGGCACGCGCCTTGGGAGAAAAAAACAGCACATCGTTCAATGAAGACTTGCTGTTTACACACCGCGGATTAAGTGGCCCGGCAATTTTGCAGATTTCATCTTTCTGGCAGGCAGGGCAGGCCATTGAGCTGGACTTGTCTGGCGGGCAAGCCTTGGACACCGAACTGACGCAAAGCAAGTTGGGCAACAAACAGCAATTTGCCACCGTATTGGGGCAATATTTACCCAAGCGTCTGGTGGAAGGTTGGTTGGCCGCTGAGGGCTTGGAGACGCTGGCCGCTCAAAAATACGCCGATACGCCGGACAAAACCATCAAGGCGCTGGCGTTGGGCTTGATGCGCTGGCAGTTGCAGCCCACAGGTTCCGAAGGTTATAAAAAAGCTGAGGTGACCCGTGGCGGTGTGGATACCCGGCACCTTTGCCAAAAAAGCATGCAGTCAAAAGCGCACAGCGGTTTGTATTTTATTGGCGAAGTGGTGGACATTACAGGCTGGCTGGGGGGCTACAATTTTCAGTGGGCGTGGGCCAGTGCGCATGCGGCGGGCAAGGCCATTTCGGCCTCCCCCCCGTCCGCGGCCTAGACCAGACCGGGCAAATTGGTTAAAATGTAAATGTCTGTAACAGGAGAACATTCGTTCAGTGTTGCTTATGCAGCCCCCAAAACGAGTGTGCCGAAGGCGTAACACCCCATGAACGCTCAGGCCACGGTACTGTCAGTCAAATGAATCTGGAGAGCATCAGGGTCTGCAAAATGCAGGCTTGCTGATCGCCGAAGGGGCAAGCCAAACTCATCCGCACGTTGTTCGAGTTTCGTGAATCTCTCAGGCCAAAGGACAGAGAGGGGTTACATCGGGTTTTGTTGTTCAGAAGGCAAACTTAAAGCACTTTCTCAACAACGGGCTCTTAACCGCTTTGTTACTTCGTCTGGAGTTTCGCCATGAAAGTCATTGTTCTTGGTTCAGGTCTTATCGGAACCACTTCCGCTTATTTTTTAAACAATCAGGGTCACGACGTTACCGTCATTGACCGTCAGCCTGCCTCCGGCATGGAAACCTCCTTCGCCAACGGCGGCCAAATTTCTGTTTCCCACGCTGAGCCTTGGGCCAACCCGAGCGCGCCCAAGAAAATTTTCAGTTGGCTAATGAAAGAAGACGCGCCTTTGTTGTTCCGCTTGCGCGCAGACGCACGCCAGTGGCGCTGGGGTCTGCAATTCTTGCGTGAGTGCACACCCGCTCGCACACGCCACAACATCATTCAGATTGTGAACTTGGGCATGTATTCCCGTTCCACCTTGCAAACGCTGCGGGCTGAAACCGGTTTGGAATACGACTGCCTGACCAAAGGCATTTTGCATTACTACACCAACCAGTCTGAGTTCGATGCCTCCATAGAGCCGACCCGCATCATGCAGGAGTTCGGTTGCGACCGCGAAATTATCGACAGCAAAAAAGCCATTGAAATTGAGCCGGCGCTAAAAGGTGTGCAGAGCAAAATTGTGGGCGCTACTTACACAGAGTCAGATGAGTCTGGCGATGCGCATAAATTTACGCGCCGCTTGTCAGAGTTGTCTGCCATCAACGGTGTAAATTTCCATTATGAAACCGCCATTTTGGGCTTGAACATGGAAGGCGGAAAGATTTCCGGCGTTCGCGTGCGCACGCCGCAAGGGCAGTTAAAAACATTGACAGCCGATGCGTATGTGCTGGCCATGGGCAGCT
>JBEIKS010000341.1:0-1816 GCA_040379625.1 Burkholderiaceae bacterium | reverse complement strand
CCTTGGGTGAGCGCGTGGAAGACACGTTCTTAATTGCCGGTTCCCTGCTTAACTCCCCCAAGTTTCAGATCGCTCTGGAAACTGAACTGATGTCAGCCCTCGGTGGCTGAAATTCGTGGCTGACATCACAATATGGCAGGAGCTTGAGGCTCAGTTCGGCGTTTGGCCTACAAAGGCGGACAGCAATTTGCAGACTTTCACCATTGAGACGTCCAGCGTTTTCTTGATGTCTTCCATGGAAACAGTCTGCGCGCTGCTGCCTTTGCCAGCAGCAGGATTGACCACAACCGCCAACGCAGCATAGGGCACATCAGCTTCCCTCGCCAGCGCAGCTTCAGGCATTCCCGTCATTCCCACAATGTCTGCACCGTCGCGCTCCAGTTTGGAAATTTCTGCGCGGGTTTCAAGTCGGGGGCCTTGAGTGCAGGCGTAAGTGGCACCATCAAAGACTTCCTCGCCAATGGCCTGGGCTGCAGCCTTCAAGGCTTGCCGCAAGGTTTCTGTGTAGGGGTGGGTAAAGTCGATGTGCACCACAGGCTGGTCGGCGCCCTCAAAAAATGTATTGCGACGACTGTGCGTGTAATCAATGATTTGGTCTGGAATCACCAAGCTGCCGGTGTAGAGGTCCGCGCGTATGCCGCCTACGGAAGCAACAGAAATGATGCCTTCCACGCCCATTTCCTTGAGTGCCCAGATGTTGGCCAGATAGTTGATTTCGTGGGGTGCGATGGTGTGTCCGTAGCCGTGGCGTGCTAAAAATACCAAGTCGCGGCCGGCGAGTCTGCCCATGGTCAGAACGCCAGAAGGCTCTCCATAAGGTGTTCTCATGACGTCTTTGCGAACAACTTCGAACTGACTGAGTTGGGTCAGGCCACTGCCACCAATAACTGCATACATAAATTAATCCTTGTTGTTGCTCGGGGCTTCAGAGGTTGCGATTCTTCAGGTAGAGACTGAATTCATCCCCAACTTCGTCGTGAAGTAACCCCAACTCTACGGTGGCTTTCAAGTATCCCAGTTTAGAGCCGCAATCAAAGCGCTTACCTTCGAATCTATAGGCAAAAGCGGGTTGGTCTGCCAGCAGCGCTTCAATGCCGTCAGTCAGCTGAATCTCACCGCCAGAGCCCTTGGGTATATTCTCAAGCTTTGAAAATATCTGCGGGGTCAGAATATAACGCCCCACAACCGCAAGGTTGGTGGGGGCTTTTTCCGGGGCGGGTTTTTCCACAATGCCGGTAATGCGCTCGCTGTGTTTGTTCCAGGCGGTGCTGGAGACAATACCGTACTGACGGGTTTGCTCTTTGGGAACCTCTTGAACCGCCAAAACACTGGCATGTTCTTGCTTGTAGATCTGCACCATTTGAGAAATGACCGACGGTGTGCCGGGGTTTACATGCATCAGGTCGTCGGCCAGCAGAACTGCGAAGGGCTCGTTGCCCACCACAGATTGTGCACACAAGACGGCATGGCCCAAGCCCAAAGCTTCTGCCTGTCTGATGTAGATGCAGTTGATGTGGGATGGAACCACCTTTTTGACCAACGCCAATAAGGCGTCCTTCCCTTTTGACTGCAGCTCTGCTTCAAGCTCGTAGGCTTTGTCGAAATGGTCTTCAATGGCGCGTTTGCTGCGGCCTGTGATGAAAATCATCTCGCTGATACCCGCTTCAACAGCCTCTTCAACGGCGTATTGAATCAAGGGTTTGTCTACGACTGGCATCATTTCTTTTGGGCTGGCCTTTGTGGCGGGCAAAAATCGAGTGCCTAGACCTGCAACCGGAAAAACGGCTTTTCTGATGATGGGGTTCATGGGGGTGTG
>JBEIKS010000340.1:0-1889 GCA_040379625.1 Burkholderiaceae bacterium | reverse complement strand
GCCTACATCGGCCTGGCCGCTGATCTGGCAAAGCGCATTTAACAGCGCTTTAAAGCGGATCACTTTCCAGGTGATTCGGTTAGCATGGTCGCTTCCTTGCCGCAGTATTCATAAAAAAGAGCGACCCATGAAACAAAACCACACACGCAGCAGACTGAACCGGGCTCACGGGGCAATGATCGCCCTGCCGGTTCTGCTCACCACTGGCATCAGCTTCAGCCCGGCCTTGCATGCTCAGGTTCCCGTTGAAAAAAAAGTGGGTTTGGTGCTTGGCGGTGGCGGTGCACGGGGTGCAGCGCACGTGGGCGTTCTTAAAAAGCTCGAAGAATTGCGCATTCCGGTGCATTGCGTGGCGGGCACCAGCATGGGCGGCTTGGTCGCAGGCGCATTCAGCGCAAGGTTAAGCGCCGATGAAATGCAAACCGCTCTGGCACAAGCCGACTGGCGCGACATGTTCAACGACAGCGCCAACTTCGCAGACATTCCCTCCCGGCAACAAAGCCTGCTCAGAAGCTATATTCCGGGCACAGAATCAGGCATTAAAAACGGTTCACTGCAGTTTCCCTCGGCAGCCCTGAGCGGGCAAAAAATCAAGTTCTTCATAGACCGCCTCATTGGTGCCAATGAAACGCCACAGACCATACAAAACCAAACCATTCCCCTGGCACTGATCACCACTGACATTGTCACCGGCCAACGCCGGGCCTACCGAGAGGGCTCGCTGGCCACCCTGATGCGCGCCACCATGTCAGTCCCCGGCCTGATGGCCCCCGTGAGCTACCAAGGACAAACATTGGTCGATGGCGGCTTGGTGGACAACGTACCGATCAAGGAAGTGCATGACATGTGCGCACCCGATGTCATCATTGCAGTAAACGTAGGTTCCCCGCTGCTGAAACGCGAAGACATCGAGTCATCGCCATTGTCTGTGGCGGTACAAATGGTGAACATTCTGACCGAGCAAAACGTGGCGCAATCGCTCACCTTGCTCAAGCCAAACATCGACATTTATCTGACCCCGGATCTGGATGGCATCAGCGCGGGTGATTTCGAAAAAAATGCTGAAACCGTCAAACGCGGCTATCAAGCGGCCATGGCAGCGGAACCCCGCCTGAAAGCCTTGTCCGTCAGTCCGCAGGCCTATGCCTCATGGCAACAAAAAAATGCCCGATCCAACAGATCCGGCAACGTTATTGATGAAATTGAAGTGGCCAATCTGCCGCCTGAAAAGGCCTCACTGTTCGTCAAACGTGTCACCCAAAAAACGGGGGAACCGCTTAAAACAAAAACACTGGAAGAAGATCTGCTGTACCTCTACGGCGATGGCCGCCATTCCAACATGGAATACCAGTTGCTCAGCGACAGAGAGAAAAACATTCTTCGCCTGGTGCCCACCGAAAAAGCCTGGGGGCCAAATTTCTTGCGGGCCGGTGTCAATTTCTCTTGGGAGAAAGAAGGCGATGCGAAATACAACCTTCGCCTGGCCTATCAAATGACAGAATTGAATTCCAAAGATGCAGAATTGCTGTTAAGCGGGCAAGTGGGCTCAGAAAACAGGCTGGGCATTAATTTTTATCAGCCGCTGGACACCTCGCAACGCTGGTTTGCCGAAGTCGCCAACATCTACTCAAATCAAGATGTAAACCTCTATCAAAACAACAAGGTTCAAGCCCAATACGAGAGTTCATTCAATGAACTCAGCAGTGCCTTGGGTTACAACATCAACCGTTTAGGTTCCGTGCGAATGGGTGTATCGCACACCAACCAAAGCACGGAACTCAGAATAGGTCCAAGTTCGGCGCTGCCAAGCGCAGGCTCCACCGCCACAGACGCCGTATTTGTACAAGCCCGGTTCGACCGCATGAACCGTTTGTACTTTCCCACGGATG
>JBEIKS010000339.1:0-1957 GCA_040379625.1 Burkholderiaceae bacterium | reverse complement strand
TGTACCCTCGTTGCCCACACTGTGGGTAACTACCGTGAGATCTTTGGGGCAATCAAAGTACCCTGACTACATCTTGTCCGTAAATCGCCTTATGCGTGCCAGAATTTCGGTGAGGGTGGGTTGTCCGTTGTAGTACAAAGCGGATGTCTTGTTGTATTCGTCGGCAAATCGAGCTTGCTCTTCCCTGTTTTCTAAAAATAAAGCAGGATTTTTTGCTGCAACCAGTTCGTCCCCACTTCGAAAGCGTTGCCGTTTGCGCGCTTCATATGCTGTTGTACCAAGGAACGCTTGAACCTCAGGTACAGCCAGCAAGCAGTAGATATCGTAATAATGCCGCATGAAGTTGGCTGGGAATGCTTCCTTCACTTTTTGCAACCGGTACTTGGTCGATACTGTCTGCAGCTTCTCAACAAAAGTGTAGGTGGGCAAATAGCATGGAACGTCAGTTGCGCGATTGTCGTAAATTGCTACACCAGCATTTATCGCGGCATCGTAAGCCCAAGAGGATATTGTGACTGGCCGGTTTGGGGCTGTGTCGTCGAACCCAAGTTCCAGCAAGATACCGTCTTTGATACCCAATTGTGGTCCTGCCCGATTAGGGTAGCGCAGGCGAATGCCAGCGCTGCGCATTTTGTCATCGTCAAAAGCAGTGTCGCGTTCGACGGCCTCAATTCCGGGAATATTGATGTTTTTTGAGACCCATTCGTAATAGGTTCGGCGAGATTCAATATGAGCAGGCTTATCGTGATTGCGACCTGTTTTGACCTGCAAATCATCGGGCGGCGCAATACGAATATCAATGTCCTCTGAAAATCGATTAATGATGCCAAAGCCTTTCGACAGCGACGTGCCGCCTTTCAATTCAAACGTGAACTTCAACGCCTGCAGGCCCCACAGGCAATGCATGATCCAGTAATCCTTTTCAATTAATACAGGATCAATTCCGCGCTGTTCGGCCACAATGGCCAGAAGTTCGTTAAAGTCGCTGCGCTCATGCAGAAAGTCATGCATTCAACCACCGCCTGAAGTGTTTCTGACTCGCGACAGAGCCGTAATTTGAAATTGCATACTTTAATTTGACAGGGTCAAAGTCAGACAGCCTGCGCTCCACCATTTTGAGCACTTGGTTTTTGTCTTCGGCCAACTCGCCTAAGTTGTTGATGACATCAACCAGCAAAAATTCAGGTGTCAGCGTTTTGGGGAAGCGTGGCTTGACGCGGAAATCGAACTGACGTTTTCCGAATGAAAACAGGCCATGCCGCTTGTGGTTGTAAACGAGGGTTTTGTTGTAGAGCTGAGAGGTTCCCAAGCCCAGTGTGTTGTAGCTGGAAGGGGAAAACACCAGAAAATCTTGGTCGCGAAGGAATGTGGCGACGAGATCCTGATCGTCTGGCGGGAGCGTGCCATACACGGATTGCTTGGGTGCATAGTACAAGCCCTGCGCCAACCGCTTAAGTGCGCCGTTGGAAACCAGTTCGCGCAAGTGCCGGTCAATGGCGTTGGAAACAAGTGCCAAATCCTCTCTGCGATACACCTTCCCGGCATGCAGAAGCCCCGCCACGCTATTTAAAGCGCACGTTTTTTTTGGTGATGAAGTGTTTAACAGTGGGGTAGATGCCAGCGACATTGCATGAAATCTCATTGAAGTTTCATGCAAATTATAAACCCGCCACACAATCTTCGCTAGGTTTCCCTGATTTAAACCTCATCGGAGTGATGTAGTTATTTGCCCAGCCAGTATCCAGGCCATGTTTTATTAAACACACCACCTCGGGTTCAGTGCCCGTCACCCAATTCAGCGCGAAACTCAAGGTTCAACACCTGCAACCCAACTGGCAAGGAACATTCAGGGAACTCGCGCAGCGAGTTAACCGTTCCGCCAGTGGGTTACAGGGGGTGAACCACCTCCGCGCCAACCAGTGACGCGCACTGAACCTATCCCCCGCGCCAACCAGTG
>JBEIKS010000338.1:0-1965 GCA_040379625.1 Burkholderiaceae bacterium | reverse complement strand
GAAACTTCGGCTTCTTGGCATAATCCACCACCGCCACGTTGCCCACCGTACCCGCCTTAGCCACCTTCAATTGCTGGGCCCCGTTCAGCATATTGGTATAAATGCCTTGGCTGACCGCAACATCTCGCTTCAAGCGCAAGTATTCCTGCTGGGTGTCTGGTAACTTTCTAGTCAGCCCCGCCACGCTGCCAGACTCTGTCTGCAGACGGCTTAACTGCTCGTCAATAGCAGCCACAGCGGGGTGTCTGGGCTCGTATTTTTGCAGCAACTGTTTGCGCTGCAGTTGCAACTCCACCCTTCGGCTTTCAAGCGCTACGTTTTGCGACAACAATTGGCCTGTTTCTGCCGTGGGGTCTATGGTGCCTTTGGTGGTTACAAAACGGTTTAATTTGTCTTCCGCTTCTCGCAACTGGGCTTTAATGTCTGGCAACTGTTCGTCCAGAAATTTTAGTTGCTGCTCTGCCTCCAAGCCCCTGCGGTTCACATTCAAATTCACATAAGCATTCACGGTTTCATTTAAAAACCGGGTTGCGAATTCAGGGCTTTCATCTTCGTAGCTCACACGTACTACGTTGCTGTTTTTGCCCACCTCTGAAGCGGTCAGGTCTGCCACCAGTGCGTTGTACAATGAAAGTGGGTGCTTTTTGCTGAGGTAAAACTCTGCGCCCTCGTTGGCCGTGAACTCTGCAACCAGCAACTCTGCCTTGCCCCCTTCCACCTGAAACTCCGTGGGTTTGCCCACCACCGCTTGCGCTAAGCTCTCTCCGTTCTGGTCGAGCACCGTGAACGTGTCATTTGGTCCTTTTTTAAGCACAAAGGGCACGTCGTAGTAAGCTTCTGGCACCAAAAAGCGCTGCAACGCGAGCTTTTCGCCGCCCCAAGCATAAGAAGAAGCGCCGAACAAAGGCGCCACCGGCGTAGGCGACAGGCTGTTGCGCTTGGCCCACCAGCGCCCAAACACCGGAAAGGTTTTTGCAGTCACCTGGTTTTCCAAGCCCATGCGGGCCGCCACCACATCCATAACGGTGCGCGATTTCAAAATTTCCAACTCACCCAACACACTGGCGCCGCCTTGGCCCAACACACTGTTCAGGTCTTCAAGGCCTGCAAGGCCACCCGCCTTTTTGGTTTCAACCTGAAGCATGGCGTCAGACTTGAAGACAGGCGGGCTCAATACAGCGATGCCTATCCCAAAAAGCGTTGAAAGAAACACAATCGCACATGCGAGCCATTTAAAATCAAGCAGGTTGTACCAAAGATCCGCCAAATTGATTTCGTCATCTGAACGGCGCATATCGAAGGCACCGTGCAAACCAGTACCATAGCTTGGCTGTGGATTAGGTTTCACATCGGAGAAGCCGGCCTTCAAAGCAGTCAGTGCATTCACGCTCATTCCCCTCTCAGTGCACGAATGTTGCCACGCACGGTAGGCAAAACGCTCAAAGTGGGTAACAGGGTATTGAGTAATCTATTCACACGCACAAGCTTTACAGGATCCACATACACAATATCCCGGGGTTGCATCAAGAACTGGTCTGCAAAAATAAGAGACGAGGGGTTGTTGGCATCCATGTGGTAAATATCTGGCCGCAGCGTGCCTTTTTCACTGTCTGCCCCTGCGCGTATCACATAAATCTGAGCTGCATTTGAAGTGCCTTGGTTAAGCCCACCTACATCGTTGAGTACCTCTGCCAGCGTCAGCGGACCTGTAGGCATTACAACACTGCTGGGCTTTATAACCTCGCCCATTAAAAACACTTTGCGCAAGCGTCTGTCCGGTACATTAATCGTGTCGCCATCTTCCAGCAGTATGTTTTGTGAGCTGTCGCCTTTGTAGAGCAAGCTATAAACATTCACCCGGTAGGTTTTACCTGCTCGCTGCAAGGTAACGTTTTCCAAATCTGCATCTTTCGTGCTGCCTTGGGCCAGCGCCAACGCGTCCGTAATACGAACGGGTACATCGCT
>JBEIKS010000337.1:0-1968 GCA_040379625.1 Burkholderiaceae bacterium | reverse complement strand
TGTGCTGTTCGATGACGCCATGCATGCCATCAACGAGTTGGCGACGCGCCCAATCAATCTGGCTGTCGCCACCGGAAAAAGCCGCTTGGGTCTGAATCAGGCCTTTGATCAAACCGGTTTGGGTAAGATATTTCAATCTTCCCGCTGTGCAGACGAGTGCAATTCCAAGCCTCATCCACAGATGCTCTTTGAGTTGATGGAAGAGTTTTCTGTCAAACCGGAAGAAACGGTCATGATTGGCGACACGACGCACGATATTAAAATGGCCCATGCGGCCGGCGTCAGTGCTGTTGGCCTGACAACCGGCGCCCACCCAATTGCAACCTTACAGGCATCAGAGCCGCACCATATTTTCCCCTCATTGCAAGCCATGATGCCGTGGCTGCTGACCAATCTGATTTCGGAGTCCGGTGTACGTGAATAAAATCGAAATATGCCCAAGCGATGCACTTGAAGAAGGGGGTTCAGGCCACCGTTTCCGTGTAATGTTGTCTGACGGTGAGTCTTCGGCTTTTGTTTTGCGTGTCAATAATGCGGTCAAAGGCTACGTTAACCGTTGTAGCCATGTGCCCGTTGAACTCGACTGGAACTACGGACAATTTCTGGATGACAGCGGTTTGTACATTGTCTGTGCAACCCATGGTGCAAGTTATGATGGCGAGTCAGGTGCCTGCATGGGCGGTCCGTGCGACGGCAAACCATTGAAAGCCTTGAACGTCTCGGAGACGGATGGCAAAGTATTCTGGCAGCCGGAAGACGCCGTGCTGCCTCACCCGGAAGGAATCGAAGAGTAAAGTTGTATGAGCGAAAATATTAATTCAACCCCAAATCCCACACCGCTTGACCCGAACTCTGGTCGCTATGTCCCCAGACCCATCAACTGGGAGCGCGAGTTGTTGGAAAAGCTTGCGATGGAGAACCTGATTGAACAGAGAAGAAAGCGCCGTTGGGGCATTTTTTTCAAATTAATCATTACCTTTTACGTGGGCTTCATCATTGTGGTGACCTCCGATTTCGGTAGTACGGTTCAAACCAGTACCGCATCAGAGCACACAGCGCTGGTTGAGTTGAAAGGCGTTATCGACAGCGAAGGTGCAGACAGTGCTGAGCGTATCAATGCGAGTCTGAAGGCGGCATTCGACGACAAAAGAACTGTCGGTGTCATCTTGAGAATCAACAGCCCCGGTGGCAGTCCGGTTCAGTCGGGTGTCATCTATGACGAAATCCAGCGTTTGCGCGCGCTACATCCCAAAGTTCCGCTGTACGTGGTTATCGAAGAAATTTGTGCCTCGGGTGGTTACTATGTCGCGGCAGCTGCAGACAAAATTTTTGTGGACAAAGCCTCTTTGGTGGGTTCAATCGGCGTGTTGATGGATGGTTTCGGTTTCGAAGACACATTGAAGAAGCTCGGAGTGGAACGTCGCCTGCTGACGGCTGGCGAAAACAAGGGTTTTCTCGATCCGTTTTCCCCTGTCAGCGCCGTGCAGCAGCAGCATGCCAAAGAAATGCTTTCTGAAATTCACCAGCAGTTTATTGATGCAGTGAAAAAAGGCAGGGGCGACCGGCTTAAAACCGATACCGCAGGCCTGTTTTCCGGCTTGGTCTGGAACGGCTCTAAAAGTGTGAAAATAGGGCTGGCCGATGATTATGGAACCGTGGATTACGTTGCCCGCGAAATTATCAAGGCAGAAGAAATCCTTGATTACACACAACAGGAAACGCTCGCTGAGCGCTTCGTCAAGCGGGTAGGGGTCAGTTTCGGCGGATCGTTGTCTCAAACACTCTTGAATTCAGTGAAGGTTCGCTGACCACAGCCCATCTTGAAAGCGCTGGCCAGGCACTGGTGGGACGCTGGCATTGTTCAGTATCAGCCTGTTCTCGCACACCTCCCAGCAGAGCGCATCATGAGTGGCGCTGAAGACTTGGTACGAATCATTTCCGACGTGAGCAAAGCGATATCGTTGGTGC
>JBEIKS010000336.1:0-1978 GCA_040379625.1 Burkholderiaceae bacterium | reverse complement strand
GTCGGAGGCAGCCTAGCCGAGCGGCCGGTGGTCACCAGTCAGTTGTCCGCAGACGCCGTCGATCTGGGCCCTTACAAGCACTACATGCAAAAGGAAATTTTTGAGCAGTCAGGCGCCATCGCCGCAACGCTTGAGATGGTTTCCAATGCGCAATCCATCAATCCCGAACTGTTTGGGGCAGATGCTTCGCCCATCTTGAATCAAGTCAGCCAGGTTCTCATTCTGGCCTGCGGAACTAGCTTTCACGCAGCATCGGTTGCGCGTTACTGGCTCGAGTCCATTGCCGGCGTACCCACGGTTGTGGAAATTGCAAGCGAATACCGTTACCGTGAAAGCGTCTGTCTGCCCAACACCCTGGTCATCACCATTTCCCAGTCCGGTGAAACCGCAGACACACTTGCGGCGCTGCACCACGCGCTCGCCATGGGTGTCGAGCACACACTGAGCATCTGCAATGTACCGGAGTCTGCACTCATCCGTGCGTCCCGGTTGAAGTTCCTGACCCGTGCGGGTCCGGAAATCGGGGTGGCCTCCACCAAGGCCTTTACCACCCAACTGGCGGCGCTGTTTACGCTGACGCTCGTGATGGCGAAAATTCGTGGCCGATTGTCAGGCCCGCAAGAAGGCATGTTGCTGGCGCAGTTGCGGCACTTGCCTGCAGCGGTTGCCAAGGTGCTTGAAATTGAACCCGAAATCAAGAAATGGGCGCCCCTGTTTGCCAACAAGGAACATGCCTTGTTCCTCGGTCGGGGTGTTCACTATCCCATCGCGCTTGAGGGTGCCTTAAAGCTGAAAGAAATCAGTTATATCCACGCAGAGGCGTATGCCGCAGGTGAATTGAAGCATGGCCCCTTGGCCTTGGTTGATAGCAATATGCCCGTCATCGCGGTAGCTCCCAATGACACCCTGATTGAAAAGCTAAAATCCAATCTGCAAGAGGTCAGTGCCAGGGGAGGGGAGCTTTTCATTTTCGCCGACCGTGACACCAAGCTCACGGCAAGCCCAGGCGTTCATGTGCTCAAACTGCTCGACCACGCCGGTCATCTGTCCCCCATTTTGCATGTTCTACCCCTGCAATTGTTGTCTTACCACGTTGCTTTGGTGAAGGGCACTGATGTGGACAAACCCAGAAATCTGGCCAAGAGCGTCACGGTGGAGTGATTTGCAAGACCTCTGCCGTCAAATCACGGCAGAGCGTCGCTCGTTCCCGCATACTCAACGGCGCACCCGAGCGACTTCCAGCGACTTCCAGCGCTACTGAATTTCCAGCTGGCCGGCAGTGCCGGTTTTAATGATCTGTGCAATTGCACCCATTACTTCTTTCTCTTTTCCTTTAAAGCCATGAGCCGTGTGTGCTTTACAGGCTGGTCCATTGAAACCGCTTCCTCCGAACACAGTGATCAGCGGCAGTTCATATTTCTCACTGATGGTTTTGGCGCCGCTGTATGTCGTCAGAGAGCAGGGATCTTCTTTGTGATGAATCAAAAATTGAGGCTTGCCCGCTTTTTTGTAGTCGAAGCCACCAAGCTCCCTGTATGAGTTTTTCGCGTAGGGCTCTGTGATTGCTGCCGTGTGAATCGCACCCGCATAAGCAGATGGAGCGTGCTTGAGCATGAAGGAAGAAGAAATCGTCCCCATGCTGGTGCCCACCAACCACACTTGATTCACAGACGGAATTTTTTTCCTGACCTCAGCAATCAGTTTCTCCACATCCTGTTGGCGCCCGACCGATGCTTGGTAGTCTGCGTCGCAGTGATCGGAAATACCTGACTGACATTCGATAATCAGCGTTGCAATCGATTCATCAACCAAAAACCGTCTGGCACGAATCAGGAAGTTGCCCGCAAGTTCTGCGCTTGTCATCACATTGTTTTCAACAACGGGTCGAACAACTGAAGGGTTGCCTGGCAGCAGCACGGCCAGCTTCGTTGGTTGATCAGTGCCTGCTTTCAGCGAGAGCACACCCACTTGCTTTTTG
>JBEIKS010000335.1:0-2082 GCA_040379625.1 Burkholderiaceae bacterium | reverse complement strand
TCAGGAAGTGACGTATTTCCGAGCGGGCCTTGCCGGTGCGTACAAAGCTGAGCCAAGATGGGTTAGGGCAGGAGTGCGGAGCGGTAATGACTTCCACCAGATCGCCGTTCTTGAGTTCGCTGCGCAGCGGTTGGGTGATGTTGTTGACCTTGGCTGCAACACACTGGTTACCCACCGCAGTGTGTACCGCGTAGGCGAAGTCGATGATGGTGGCGCCGCGCGGCATGCACATGATTTTGCCCTTGGGCGTAAATACATACACCGCATCGGGAAACAGATCGACCTTGATGTGTTCAAGAAATTCCGCTGAGTCGCCGGTCTGGTTTTGAATGTCCAGCAGCGACTGCAACCAACGGTGCGTTACTTTTTGCACATCGTTCATGTTGCGGCTGCCGTCTTCTTTGTAAAGCCAGTGCGCCGCCACACCGTTTTCAGCAATCTGGTGCATTTCTTCTGTGCGTATCTGAAACTCGACCGGCGTACCGAACGGCCCCACCAAGGTGGTATGCAACGATTGGTAGCCGTTTATTTTGGGTATGGCGATGTAGTCTTTGAACTTGCCGGGCACGGGCCGGAAGAGTTCATGCAGCAGGCCCAGCGTCACGTAACAGGTGGGCACATCCTTGACCACAATTCTGAAACCGTAGATATCCAGCACCTGTCCGAAGGAAAGACGCTTTTCCAGCATTTTTCTGTAAATGCCGAACAGCCCCTTTTCCCGTCCGAACACCTTTGCATCAATGCGGCGTTCTTCCAGACGCAAGTGCGCGGCTTCCAGAATTTTACTGACCACCTCACGGCGATTTCCCCGGGCGGCCACCACTGCTTTTTGCAGCACGGCATGCCGCATCGGGTTCAAATGTTGGAAGCTGAGTTCCTGAAGGCTACGGTAAATTTCATTCAAACCCAAGCGGTTTGCAATGGGCGCATAAATTTCTAGAGTTTCACGACTAATGCGACGTTTTTTCGCTGGCGCCATGACGGTCAGCGTTTTCATATTGTGTAAACGGTCTGCCAACTTGATGAGAATTACCCGGACATCGCGGGCCATGGCCAACAACATTTTGCGAAAGTTTTCAGCCTGCGCTTCTTCGCGACTTGAGAATTCGATTTTGTCGAGCTTGGACAAGCCATCTACGAGATCGGCCACCTGCACGCCGAAGCGCTCAATCAATTCTTCCTTGGTGGCGCCAGAGTCTTCCATGACATCGTGGAGCAAGGCGGCTTGTAGCGCCTGCCCGTCAAGCTTCAGGTAGGCGCAGTACTCTGCCACAGCGATGGGGTGAGAGATGTAGGGTTCGCCTGTGGCGCGGAATTGGCCCAAGTGGGCGGCGTCAGAAAACCTGTAAGCGTCCTTGATGTGACGTATGTCCTGCTCAGGAAGGTACGCAGCGGCCATCTGAATTAGATTGGCCACCGATACTACGCTGCCCGGAGGTGAGTCTGGTGGGAAATGATCCCTGAGGTTCGACACTGCATTCATGTCGTTAAGGTACACCGAACTGCGGGGAATGCAAAGTACATCCCCCGAGTTAATCCTCTGTTATCAGCGCTGATCCGGAAGAACGATGTTGACTTCCAGAACTTCCAGGTTGCCCTGTTTTTGGACATTGAACTTAACGCCGTCGGTGTCGATTTGTACGTATTTCGAAATCACCTTGATGAGTTCTTCATGCAGTTTCGGCAGGAAGTCGGGCGTGCTTGAACCACTGCCTCTTTCTCTGGCGATAATAAGTTGAAGACGCTCTTTGGCAATTGAAGACGATTTGGGTTTCTCACCAAAAATGAAATTTAGCAAAGACATGTTTACCGACCCCCGAACAGGCGTTTTAACAACCCCTGCTTTTTAACATCAATGAAGCGCAGCGGAACGTTGCTATGACCCAAAAAGCGTTCAATGGCGTCGCGGTAGGCTTGGGCCACATCGGTGTCATTCATGTGAATGACAGGCAGGCCCGAGTTCGAGGAGTGCAGTACATCCATGGATTCTGGAATAACGCCGAGCAATGGAATCTTCAGCAGGTCGGAGATGTCTTCAATGGAAAGCATTTCGCCTTTTTCCACGCGGTTCGGGTTGTAGCG
>JBEIKS010000334.1:0-2123 GCA_040379625.1 Burkholderiaceae bacterium | reverse complement strand
GCCTCTGATATGAAGGAGTTCAATGCTTACACCGTCTCTTGAGCGTTGCCGCCAGAGGCGCATTACTTCCATGCGTCATTTGTGACTTTAACCACGTAAAAACCGCTGTAACCGTCTGTGTACCAAATCTCCTTGCGTTCAGGTACAAAGGCGGGGCTGGACATGGCCCAGTTGCTTGCAGGGGCAGGCTGGGTCAGTATTCTGGGTTGTACAGGGGCATTGTAGTAGGCCACTTCAACCGGATTGGCCGGGTCGCGAATATCAAAAATTCTAAGGCCAGACAAAATCATGCTGCAGGCCACAATGGTTGGGTTCACCCTTGTGGGTACGTTGCAGTAATGCCCGGCATAACCGCCTGTGGGGTTCTGGGCTCCAGGGTCGTTGGCAATGGCGGCCCTGTTTTTACGGTTATGCACGTCAAGCCTTAAATTCGAAATAACAACCGGCTTTTTTTCATCTGAAATATCGATCATTCGGGCGGCGCCCACAATGGGCCCGTGGGCTGAGAGCCCCCCTGATTCGCTGGAGGAGTATTCATCGACCTCCATCAAATAAGGTTTTCCATTGATGGTCAGGGGAATTGCGTTTTGTGGAATGGTGACCGTATCCCAAGTGACAGACGAAACGACTTTGACTTGCGGATTTGATTTACGGGCCTGAATTTCCGAAACATCCAGAATCAGCACACCACCGGGCGTTCCTGTGTCTGCAACATAAGCGCGGTTACCGTCTTTACTCAGCGTCAGTCCGTGCGAAGCGTAGCGACCAGACCACAGAGGTTTTGGAAGGGATGGATTGGAAATGTCGATGGCGACAATGGTGGATGCCGTCGGCGAGCCAGAGTAGAAAGTCTTACCGTCGGAAGACAATCCGCTTTCATGTCCAAACACGCCCAACGGGGTGGATGACTTTAAAACGGGCTGCCTGCAGTCTTGTGAAATGTCGTAAATGTCCACCATGCCAGGGCCGGTCGCAGGGTTGCCCAGCACAGCAGCGAGTATGCCGGCCTCTTGGCTTAACACCAGCGATTCATGCGGTGAAAGCATGGCGGGTGAAACCAGCGCTGCGGTTTTCACCGGTTGGGCGGGGTTGCTCATGTCCAGCACGTTCACGCCTTGCTCCCTGTCTGCAATATTGCTTGGGTACAAGAGCGTGGAGTCGTAGTAGGCGCAGTCGTGTCCAGCCTTGTCGCGGTAGCGTTCCACCTTGAATCCGCCAACGGTTCCAATTGCATTTTTGGTAACGTAACTGCCAACCAATACGGTGTTGCAGTTAAAGCCCAGTGCGGCTTTGCCACTGTCGTGGTCGGCTTGCGATACGCGTCCTTGCATGCCGGTTTCCTGACGTGCGCCTGGGCCGCAGTTGCCTCTTGGCGTAGCGGCAATGTCGATGCCGGACTGGCTGGTTCTGGCGGCGTTGGCGCTGGTTGCGGTGTTATTGGTGGCGTTGCTGGTGGCGCTTGTCGGGTTGTCACCGCTGCTGACGCAGCCTGCCAGTAAGGCAGTAAAACTGGCAGACCCGAGCAGGGCGACCAACAGTGAGCGATTTAAATTAGGCATGGTAATTTCTTTCAAGAAGCAAGCCGGTTTTGCATCCAGCCGATTTCATTTAGTTGTTCTTTTGCGAGGGTGTGGGCGAACCCTTTGACAAGCTCTGAGCGGCCGTGCCTGCGTGCGAAGTTCGCCATGTCCAACGCTGCTTGGTGGTGCTTGACCATCAGATTCAAAAATAATTTTTCTTGTGCGCTGCCTCGCAAAGCGCCAAGCCGCTTTATGTCTTCCGGTGAGGCCAAGCCTTCCATTTGCCCGCCTTGGCTACGGCAGCGAGATACGTATAAAACATCGTCTGCAGAATTTAGTTTTTCTGCGTATTCCACCCAGACCATGGCTTCGCTTGTAGAGAGCACGGGTGCGCCCCAAGCGGTCAGCCAGCCTTTCATCAAGCCCATCTCATGGGTTTGACCTACGAATATGGCGTCTGCCAAGCCGCGAATTTCAAGTTGCTGCGCTGAGTGCCTCACCAGCATGGCCATTTGAACCGCTTGCGCGTGGTGCAGGTGCATGCTTTGCAGAAAGCCGATGTCTATGGCGTTGGGCGTGCGCCCGGGTTGCAGTTGTTCGGTT
>JBEIKS010000333.1:0-2146 GCA_040379625.1 Burkholderiaceae bacterium | reverse complement strand
TTTTTTGCTGCTTTGCAGCACAGGGATTAGTGGCACTCACCTAAATTTGGCGCATAAAATCAAATTCTATATAAAAACTAATATCTGGAGATATGGTAATGAATGCACCTCAGGCTGGCTTTGCAAGCAATGCAAACCTCGTTATTTTGAACGAAGATTTTCAATCTTTGCGGCTTGCGTTTGAAAACGATCGTTACCCGGAATGGAACGTTCGGAACGACCGCCTGAAAAAGCTGGTCGCCATGCTTCAAAAGTACCGGGAAGAAATCAAGCATGCGATCAGCGCCGACTTTGGTCACCGCAGCCTGCATGAAAGCGAAATGGTCGAGTTGTTCCCTTCACTTGAAGGCCTGCACAACGCCATCAGCAACGGCAAGGGCTGGATGAAACCACGTTCTAAATCGGTGGGCATGTATTTCATTCCCGCCAGCGCATCCTTGATGCCACAGCCACTGGGCGTTGTCGGCATTATTGTTCCATGGAACTACCCCTTGTATTTGGCCATTGGCCCGCTGACAGCTGCGTTGGCGGCCGGCAACCGGGCGTACATCAAGATGTCTGAGTATTCTCTGAACCTGACAGACGTACTGACCCGGGCAATTACCGAATTCTTTGGCAGGGACCTGATCCGCGTTGTAAACGGTGGCCCAGAACTGGCGTCGGAATTTACCCGCCTGCCGTTTGACCACATTATTTTTACGGGCTCCACACCGGTGGGCAAACATGTGATGCGCGCTGCAGCGGAAAACCTGACGCCGGTGACACTGGAACTGGGGGGCAAAAGTCCTGTCATCATTACCGAAGCCACACTGAACAACCCCGGACGCTTCTTTAACGCTGTGGTGAGAACCTTGGCGGGCAAAACCTTGAATGCGGGTCAGACCTGTATTGCGCCTGACTACGTATTGGTTCCACGAAAAGGGCTAGACGCGTTTTACACTGCCGCAAGAACACACCTGGATGCAAAATTCCCGGGGGGCGCCGCATCCGACGACTACACTGGCATTGTCTCGGATCGCCATTACCGTCGCTTGCAAAACGTATTGGAAGAGGCGCGCTTGAACGGCGCCCGCGTAGAAACATTGATGGGCTCGGCAAGACCAGACCAGCGCAAGATTCCACTGACATTGGTCAGCGGCGTAGCGTCCGCGTCGATTCTCGAGCAGGAAGAGATTTTCGGCCCGGTGCTGCCGGTGGTTCCTTACGATACGCTTGAGCAGGCCTTGGCCTACATCAATGCCCGCCCCAGACCTCTGGCGCTTTACTTGTTCGACGACAGAAGCGCAATTCAGGAACACGTGATGCGCCAAACCATCGCAGGCGGTGTCAGTATCAATGAAACCTTGATGCACATTGCCCAAGACAGCCTGCCGTTCGGTGGTGTGGGGGCTTCTGGCATGGGCCACTACCACGGTGAATATGGCTTCGAAACATTGTCAAAAATGAAACCTATTTTCAAGCAGTCAAAATTGAACGCAATGTTTTTGTTGGCACCGCCCTATGGCCGTGTATTCGAAACCATGATGAAGATCATGACTCGCTGATTGAGAAAAATCAGAGGCAACAACACCTTATTTCCGACGAGGAGCGCAGTGGTTTGTGAGTGTGGCGATGTTTAGTGTGTGTTCTCTATGCGACTTTATTATGATTCTTTTTGTAGCGTGCGTTAAAGGCCACGCTTAAGCAACGTAGCCGAAAAGCACAACAAATTCGACGGAGTCAAAAAACATGGTTAGCAACAAACTCAAAGCAATCACAGAACAAGTGGCCGACACACAATTGGCCAATGCAATCAAGGACAAGTCACAGCAAATTTGGCTGGCCGGTCTGGGTGCATTTTCTAAAGCGCAAGACGAAGGAAATAAAGTGTTTGAAACCTTGGTAAAAGAAGGTCAGGATTTGCAAGAGCGCACACGCAAGCTTGCTGACGAGACTGTAGTTGAAGTGACTGACCGTGTCAGCAAGATCGCCGACACCGTCTCCAAAGGTGCAAATGCCCAATGGGACAAGTTGGAAGCTGTTTTTGAAGAGCGTGTAGCACGTTCACTGGGTCGTTTGGGCGTTCCAACCCACAAGGATTTGCAGCAACTTTCAAAGCGTATTGAAGATCTGTCAAAGGCCGTGAATGAACTCACTGGCAAAAAAG
>JBEIKS010000332.1:0-2147 GCA_040379625.1 Burkholderiaceae bacterium | reverse complement strand
GCGCATCGCTTATGTAACCAAAAACGGTTCCCGCTACGACCTCATTGTTGCTGACGCCGACGGTGAAAGCGCGCAAACGGCACTGACTTCCCGCGAACCCATTATTTCCCCTACTTGGTCGCCAGACGGCACGCGCGTCGCCTATGTGTCTTTTGAATCGCGCAAGCCAGTGATTTATATCCATTCCTTGCCCACCGGGCAGCGCATCACCGTCGCCAACTACAAAGGCAACAATTCCGCACCCGCTTGGTCGCCCGACGGCGGCAAACTTGCATTCGTGCTGACCCGCGACGGTAATTCTCAAATTTATCTGTCAAATGCAGACGGCTCAGGGCTAAAACGGCTCACAAACACCAGCGGCATTGAAACAGAACCGGCTTTTTCCAAAGACGGTGGTTCCATTTATTTCACCTCCGACCGCAGCGGTGGGCCTCAAATCTATGTCATGCCAGTTGACGGCGGCGCCGCTAAGCGCGTTACGTTTTCAGGCACCTACAATATTTCTCCCCGGGTCAGCCCCGACAACAAAAGCCTGGCTTTCATTGCGCGCCGCGATGGTCAGTTCAGGCTCGCCGTGCTCGATTTGCAAAGTGGCGAAGAGCGTTTGCTGACCAACACCTCCCGCGATGAGAGCCCCAGCTTCTCAGCCAACGGACGCATGATCATGTATGCAACCGAACAGGGCGGAAAAGGCGTTTTATCCATCACATCATTTGATGGCAAAGTCAGACAGAAACTCAGTATGTCTGCCAGCGATGTCAGGGAACCCACTTGGGGTCCCTTGCTTAAGTTTTAACGATCAGCACCCACCCTTTTAGAAAAGCTTTTGGAGCCCTTTATGAAAACTCAAATTAAAAATACGATGAGCGCAACCAGCGCCGCACTGATTCTCAGCCTTGTTGCAGCTTGCAGTTCAACACCTGTTGCAGACAAGACCGGCAAGGTCTCCAGCAACCAAGGCACAACGCCCGCAGCCGCCCTGAGCGCGCCGGAAGCCGATCCTCGCGCAGTGGCCCGCGTTGAAAGCAACACCAACGACCTGAATGCACAAATGAAAGGTTTGCTGGCAAAGCGCAGCGTGTATTTCGACTACGACCAGTTCACCGTGAAGCCTGAATTCCAGAGCGTACTGGAAGCTCATGGCAAAAACCTGCTGAACAACAAATCACAAAAAATCGTGATTCAGGGCAACACAGACGACCGCGGTGGCCGCGAATACAATCTGGCCTTGGGTGCAAAGCGTGCTGATGCAGTTCGCAAGGTACTCAACGTGATGGGCGTTTCAGACAACCAGATCGAAACCGTGAGCTTCGGCAAGGAAAAGCCAAAAGCACAGGGCAGCAATGAAGAAGCGTTTGCAGAAAACCGCCGCGCAGACATCGTTTACCAATAAACAGATTGAACTAGAAAATGACCTTCATCGAAATCCGTTCGAACACCCGCTCCCGCATCGCCCGGCTTGCTCTGGCTCTGGCAAGTACGGCTTTGGTCGCCTCACCTGCTCACGCATTGTTTGAGGACGATGAACTGAGAAAAGTGTTCAACGAATTTCGGGAGAGGGTCAAAACCCAGAACCAGCAAACACTGGAAAAACTCAATGAAATGACCGTGCGTCTGGAAAAACTGGAAGCCGGTAGCAGAGGCCACCTGTTGTTGAATCAGGAACTGGAAGCCCAGCGCAAAGAAATTGCGAGTTTGCGCGGTGCACTGGAATTGGCAACCAATGATCTGGCCACCACACAGCGCCGCTTGAAAGACTACTTCAACGACGTAGACAACCGCATTCGCAAGGTTGAGCCTAAACAGGTTGAAATTGATGGACGGCTGGTAACGGTCGGGCAAGACGAATCAGCCAGCTATGACGCGGCTTTTGAAGCCTATAAAAGCGGCGATTTCAACAACGCCGCCCAACAGTTGGATGACTTCAACAGACGCTTCCCCAACTCTGGTTACGGCGTGCTTTCTATGTACTACGCCGGCGTGGCTCACTTCGGCAAAAAAGACTTTAAAGCCGCCATTGCCGCCCATACAAAATTTCTTGAAAAGTACCCTGCTTCGCCCCGCACACCTGATGCAATGCTGAACCTGGCTGACAACCACCTCAGCCTGAAAGAGGTGAAGGCCGCTAAAAAAGTACTGGAAACCCT
>JBEIKS010000331.1:0-2155 GCA_040379625.1 Burkholderiaceae bacterium | reverse complement strand
GTGATGTCTTTGTGGGCCGGTCTGGGGTACTACGCCAGAGCCCGAAACCTGCTGGCCTGCGCCAGGCGGGTGGTAAGTGACCACAATGGCCGTTTTCCGGACACAGTAGAAGGCCTCATGGCCTTGCCGGGTATTGGTCGATCAACAGCGGGTGCGGTCTTGAGTTTGGCCAGCGATATTGCACAGCCCATTATGGATGGCAACGTCAGGCGGGTTTTTGCACGCTATTTCGGCATTCACGGGTTTCCGGGTTTGCCGGTCATAGAGAAGCAGTTTTGGTCGCTTGCGCAGGCGCATCTGCCCGACAAAACCACCGTCCGTGCTTACAATCAGGGGTTGATGGATTTGGGGGCCACGTTGTGTACCCGCTCAAAACCCCTGTGCATGCACTGTCCTTTGTCCGGTCAGTGCGAGGCACTCAAACAAGGAACAGTCGGCGAGTTGCCAACACCGAAACCGCCTATGGTTCGCAAGCAGGAACATTACCGGGTGGTGTTGCGCATTTCACCTCAAGGGGTTTGGCTTGCCCCGCGCACCGGGCGGGGTGTGTGGTCGGGTTTGTGGATGGCACCCATGGAAAAGCTGTCAGAGCCGCTGGAGGGGCAGTGTCTGGTTCATGAGCTGACACACCGTCGCTACTGTTTGTATCCAGTGCTTGAAAGCCTTTCAGCAGCGCTTCCAGATCCTGCCGAAGGCGGGCGGTGGTTTGCTCTGCCGTTGGCGGGGGATGCCCCTATACCGGCCTGCCTGCCCCGCTTGTTGGCATTAAGTGGGGCTTAGCACGCGGTGCCGTATTAAAACCGTCTGAATTTTTTCCGGTGGATTGTCCCTGAAGCTTTTTGCCAGGTTTTCAGCAACGAATACAGAGCGGTGTTGGCCGCCGGTGCAGCCAATGGCCACGGTCAGGTAACTGCGCTGTTCAAACTGGTATTTTGGCAACCAACGGCGAATGAATGTGTCGATGTCTGCAATGAAATCCGCCACAATGGGCTGGGTTTCGAAATAGTCGCGGATCAGTTCATCCCGTCCGTTGTATGGGCGCAGGTTTTTATCGTAGTAGGGGTTGGGCAGGCAGCGTGCATCAAAAACCAGATCTGCATCGGTAGGGGTTCTGCGTTTGAAGCCGAAGCTTTCAAATGTCACCGTAATTCTTGAGGCCTCGGCGCTCACGGTCTCGCAGACCCAGTGGCGCAGCGTGTTGGCCTGCAAGCCCGAAGTGTCGATTTTGTCACCCAGACCACCCACCAACATCAGGGTTTCCCGTTCATGGCGAACGCACTCTTCGACGGTTGCGTTACCGCCGAGTTGTGCCTGCGCCGGGTGCTTTCTGCGGGTTTCAGAGTAGCGCATGGCAATGACGTCATCGTCTGCGTCCAGAAACAGCAAACGCACGTCGTGCCCCAGATTTTTCAGTGTTTCAATGAAACTGGGCAGGGATTTCAACAAACCGCCCATGCGCGCATCAATGGCCACGGCCACGGCCCGCTGACCTTGGTGGTCCAGACGGGCGACCAGGTCAGGCAGAAAGTCTGGCGGCAGGTTGTCTATGCAAAAAAAACCTTGATCTTCCAATGCATTGAGGGCGACAGACTTGCCAGAACCAGACAAGCCACTGAGCAGGACGACCTTCATGATGGAGTGGAAAAAGGTGGAGGCGCAGTTGAAGTGAGCGCCGCCTTGTACATTGCAGCATCGCCTTCGATTTCCATCTGGGCTTCCTGCTTTCTCATGAAGTCTGCCATGGTGTCGATGCCTCGCATTTGCAGAATGGTGTTTCTGACAGCGGCTTCAAGCAACACCGCCAGATTTCGACCCGCCGCCACAGGCAAGGTAACCTTGCGAATGGGCAGGCCCAGCACATTTTGGTATTCGGGATGCAGGGGCAGCCGTTCCTGGGTTAATTCCAGCGAGGCTTTGCGCGCCAGATGAACAATCAGTTTGAGGCGCATCTTGCGGCGAACGGCGGTCTCTCCAAAAATGGATTTTATATCAAGCAAGCCCAAGCCTCGCACCTCAAGCAGGTTACGTAAAATTTCCGGGCAACGGCCTTCGATGTAATTCGGCGCTTCCCTGGCAAATTCAACTGCATCGTCTGCCACCAGGCCATGCCCGCGTGAAATCAGTTCCAGTCCAAGCTCGCTTTTGCCCAGGCCCG
>JBEIKS010000330.1:0-2163 GCA_040379625.1 Burkholderiaceae bacterium | reverse complement strand
CGCTGTTTCGGTGGTTACGGGAACTGTACCGCTATGTGCGATTCAAAAAAGGGGAACTGACCAGCAACTTGGCAGAGTCCGGTGGATTCATTCGGTCAAACCCCAGCGAGCCCATCCCTGACCTGCAACTCCATTTCCTACCCGGCGCAGCAACCAAACACGGGCTGAATCTATGGCCCATGATTCGCCACTATGCCTACAGTGTAATGGTGTATGACTTGCGACCGCTTTCCAGAGGCAGCGTCGCGCTGGCCAGTGCAGACCCGTTTGCAGCACCTGTCATAGACCCGAATTACGGCGCACACCAGCGAGACATCACCCGCTTGGTGGAAGGCATTAAACAAGTGAGGGCCATTGTTCGCCAACCGGCGCTGGCGCCCTACACTGCCGATGAAATGGCGCCCGGTGAGCACATACAAAGTGATGAAGACCTGGCCGCCTGGGTACGTGCGACTGCAGAAACCGCTTACCATCCGGTGGGCACCTGCAAAATGGGTACGGATAAAATGGCGGTGGTTGATGAACAACTGAGGGTGCATGGCCTGACAGGGTTGCGGGTGGTGGATTGTTCTGTCATGCCCACTGTTGTCGGTGGAAATACCAATGCAGCAGCCACCATGATTGGCGAGAAAGCAGCGGAAATGATACTGAAAGCGACGCAGAACTGCCCAGAATCAAGCCCTGTAGACACCAGCGCCCATGTGTGAGACTCTCTGATCAAATGAATTTTTTATAAGCCACAATGAGATACAGCACAGAGCATAAAGCCGAAGCACGCAACAAGATTATTTCCTCCGCAGCCGCTCTGGCGAAAAAGGAAGGCTTCGGTACAACCGGGGTGGATGCATTGATGGGCAGCGCCGGCATGACGGGAGGCGCCTTCTACAAGCACTTTTCCACCAAGGAAGATTTGCTCAGCGAAATTGTTTTGGCAGAGATCAAGCGTTCCACCACCTTGTTTGCTGCAAAACCCGATGCAGCGGAATCGCCGATGGAAATGCTTGAAAAATACCTCAGCCTGACACACGTGAAAAAACCGGAAAAAGGCTGTTTACTGCCTGCGTTAAGCGCAGAAATAGGACACGCCTCAGAGCCTGTAAAACAGAGCTTTGAAGATCAGATCAAGCAATTGGTGAATGAACTGTCGCCCGCATTTGGAGACACGGACAATACGTGGGCGGCACTTTCTTTGTGTGTGGGCGGCATCATGCTGGCCCGGGCCATGAAAACGGAAGAAGCCCAGCAAAGCCTGCTGGATGCCTGTAAAAAAGGCGCGCAAGCTGTTTTGAAATAATGGGGCTTAAATAGCGAAACTGTGCCCGAGCTCAAAACTGATTTTGGCAATCTCGGAAGGGTCGAGGTGGTCTTGTTCTGTCGCTTTGTTGATTCTTGCCTCCAACAGGTGAAGGTACTTGGCGGTTGCGTGTTCGGGCTGAGAACCCGACAACTCTGCCCGCACCTCATTGAGTACTGCTAACGCAACCTCGCCGCGACGGCCCATCTTCTCTTTAGCGTAGATGGAGGCGTAAATATCAGCGAACACCTCACCGGAGAGCACCGATTTTGATTTCACATTAATACCCGCAGCCCGTGCCATTTCAATATCCGCACAGTGACCAATTTCATGAGCAATCGATAACTCGACAATGTTCATGCGCTCGCCGGGATCTGCCTCGCTAAAAAAATAATTCCACTGCGCCCAACCACTGGGATTCTTGTTCAGCACGATCGTGCAAACAGACTGCCCTTTGCTGAAAGCAGCCAATGGCGTAGGTTCTTTTCTGTAGAGACTGACCACCCGAATCGGGCGTGTAATTCCAGGTTGCAATTTTAAAGCCATTTGATTGGCCAAGGCTTCGACCGGTTCAAGCGGAAAGTTCTCTAATGTAATTTCATGCAAACCCAACAAACTGCCAAGAAAAAATGCGCTGGGTGAGGGTTGGGACTGCTGGGAAACCTTAATATTGGCCAACCGTCTCAGACCGGAGGTATCCGGCAGCGCATGGCTGACATAGTAGACAGACAACAACAGGATCAGCAGACTCAGAAACGTGGCCAGCAATTCATTTTTTAATGCTTTAATCTTATTCATTGCACTAGGCGCTTGTTTTGCTTATCGATTTGCGAAGTATAAAAAACTTCACAGCAAAGTACGGCATACAT
>JBEIKS010000329.1:0-2203 GCA_040379625.1 Burkholderiaceae bacterium | reverse complement strand
TGGGCCTACGCTTCAACGCATCAATGAAAGGCGCACGGGTACTGGCGCGCTTGAGCAGCAACACCTTTATCGCCGCTTTTTCAAATGAAGGCTTGCAGCCCGCTGGCCACTACGCGGAAATGGTGTTCAGCGCCATGGCCGAGCCCGTCAGAATTTACGGACAACCGCTGGATTTATCGGCCACCTGCGGCATTGCAAGCGCCCCCATGGATGGCAGTTCAGCAGCCGATTTGATGCGCAGAGCGGAAATAGCCCAGTCCATTGCAAGGCATTCACGTTTAAGATGGTTGGCTTTTAAAAACCACTTTGAAATTCAATCCACCAGTAGACTGACGATGCTTTCCGAACTACGCGCCGCATTACAATGCCGGGGTCAGTTACAACTGTACCTGCAACCCAAACTGAACATGAGCACGGGAACCATCGAACAAGCCGAAGCCTTGGTGAGGTGGCAACACCCGCAACGCGGCCTGATTTACCCGGGCGAATTCATTCCCTTTGCCGAACAAACCGGACGCATCCATGAAATTACCCTCTGGGCCATTGAAGAGGCACTGCTGCTGATTCAGTCGGTGGCGGAAATCAAGGACACCCGTATCTCAGTGAATGTATCCGCACTCGACCTGCACCAACCGGACTTTGCCGAAAAAGTAATTGCACTGCTCCACAACAGCAAGGTGGACCCCGGCCTGTTGTGCCTGGAAATTACGGAATCCAATGCCATGGAGGACCCGGACAGGGTGTTGGAGACGCTCAACCGTTTGCACGAACACCGCATTTACCTGGCCATTGACGACTTTGGCTCTGGCTACAGCTCTCTGGCCTACATGAAGCGGTTTCCGGTGGATGAACTCAAGATAGACAGAACCTTGGTGGCCGGTGCACGACGCAACACCGACAGCGAAACCATTTTAAGGTGCACCATAGAACTGGGGCACCACATGGGTATGCTGGTCACGGCGGAAGGCGTTGAAACCCTTGAAGAATACGGTGTGCTGCAACATTTGGCAGTAGACCACATCCAAGGGTTTCTGGTTTCAAAAGCCATTCCCCTGGAACAATACAAACTGTTTTGCCAAGCGTTCAACAAGCGCCAACTGCAAACCGCCGGCACACTGTTTTCAATGGCTCCAATCGACCCAGTTGTAGTGGTGGGTCATTAGTATCAACAAACCAAACACGATTCGATACCAAGCGAACACCTGAAAATCGTGAGTGCTGATGTAGCGTAGCAACCAGCGCACGCAAATGAAGGCGCTGATGAAACTGGCTGCAAAACCGACAGCAAACAAGGGCACATCGACCACCGAGAGCAGTTGCCTGTTTTTCACCAACTCATACAAACTGGCGGCGATCAGCGTGGGCATGGCCAGAAAAAAGGAAAACTCTGCCGCCGCCCTTCTCGACAAACCCCAGACCAAGCCGCCCATGATGGTGGCTCCGCTGCGCGAAGTACCGGGAATCAATGCCAAGGCCTGCATCAACCCCAAGGCCAGCGCATCTTTACCTGAAAGCTGGTCAATGCTGGAAATTCTCGGGGGGCGAGCTTGATGCATTGCCCGTCGCTCTATCCATAAAATCAGGAAGCCGCCAACAATGAAGGCGGAGGCCACAGGCACCGGCGCAAACAGCACCGCCTTGATGGCCTTGCCGAACAACAATCCCAAAATGGCCAAGGGTAAAAAAGCAGTAAGTAAATTAAGAAAGAAGCGGTTGGCTACAGGATCTCTACCCAGACCTGCGACTGTGCTGAAGATCTTTTTTCTGAATTCCCACATCACGGCGGCGATTGCGCCGGTTTGAATCACGATTTCAAACAGCTTGCCCTTCTCGTCATTGAAATCAAGCAGACTGCCCACAAGGATGAGGTGCCCGGTTGAGGAGATCGGCAAGAACTCGGTCAAACCCTCGACCAAGCCCAAAATAATCGCCTTCATTATTAAAACTGTATCCATGCGGTTCGTGTCTCTGAGCGAAGTGAAATAAAATGCAGTGAAATTTGCGAGCATGATATCAGCCAAACCTGTGCGGGTTTGGTTATCATCGAGCTGTAAAAGAGATTCTCACGGAAAATTTATGAAGCAGTATGACGTTGTCGTCATCGGCAGTGGATTGGCGGGCCTGACGGCCGCGTTGCAATTGTCTGAAAAACTCAGGGTGGCCATTATTTGCAAGCGCGCCGTTTCAGACAGTGTCAGTCGCT
>JBEIKS010000328.1:0-2236 GCA_040379625.1 Burkholderiaceae bacterium | reverse complement strand
GCCATTGACAAAATTTGCCCTGACGCCAAGAGCCTGCTTTTGGTGCCCGAGCGGCACACTCGCAACACCTTCTACCTGACCAACGTGGCGCGCCTGATGCAAATTCTCAAGCAGACAGGGCTGGAGGTGCGGTTGGGCAGTTTGTCTGAAGACATTGTGGCGCCCACGCAACTGGATTTGCCGGACGGTCAGCACTTGCTGCTCGAACCGGTGGTGCGCAAGGGCAGCCGGGTCGGATTGAAAGATTTTGACCCTTGTGCCATTTTGTTGAACAACGATTTGTCGGCGGGCATTCCAGACGTCCTTAAAAATTTGGGCTCGCAGGTGTTGTTGCCGCCTTTGCAGGCAGGTTGGGCGGTGCGCCGCAAAACCAAACATTTTGCCGCCTACGATGGTGTGACGGAAAGTTTTGGTGAGATGCTGGGCATTGACCCCTGGCTGATCAACCCCTATTTCAGCGGCAAGGCCGGCATCAATTTCCATGAGCGCGTGGGTGAAGACGAACTCGCCCAGGCGGTGGATGCATTGCTGACGCGCATCAGGTCAAAATACGCAGAATACGGCATTACAGAGACGCCTTATGTGGTGGTGAAGGCCGATGCGGGCACTTACGGCATGGGCATCATGACAGTGAAAAGTCCTGAAGAACTGTTGAATTTGAACCGCAAGCAGCGCAATAAAATGTCTGTGGTCAAAGAGGGTTTGGAAGTGACAGAGGTTATTTTGCAAGAGGGTGTCCACACCTTTGAAAGCCTCAACGATTCCGTGGCTGAACCGGTGGTCTACATGATAGACCGCTTTGTGGTGGGCGGCTTTTACCGGGTGCACACCGAGCGCGGGCGCGATGAAAACCTCAACGCCCCCGGCATGCACTTTGTTCCCTTGGCCTTCGAAACGCCTTGCAATACGCCCGACTGTTTCGGCAGCCCCGATGCGGCGCCAAACCGGTTTTACGCCTATGGCGTCATTGGTCGCTTAGCTGCGCTTGCTGCCTCCATTGAATTGGAGCAGACACAGTCGATTGGAGACTTGTCATGAGCCAGCCGACCGTTGTGTTCGTCATTGACCCTTTGCAGTCGCTGAATCCGAAAAAGGACAGCACGCTGGCAATGATGGAGGCTGCGCAAAAGCGAGGCTTGCGGGTGGGGGTGATTGAAGACGGCGGCTTGTCATGGAGCCAGGCCAGTGGTGTGACGGGTTGGGTACGTTGGGTCAGCATTGATATGCTGGGCAACCCGTGCTGCATCGTGCTGGCTGAACAAACCCTGCCGCTGCGTGCCTTGTCGGCCGTGGTGATGCGCAAGGATCCGCCGTTTAATGCGGAGTTTGTGGCGTCTACCTGGCTGCTGGAGCAGGCTGAGCGTGAGGGTGCTCGGGTTTTTAACCGTCCCTCTGCCATTCGCGACCACAATGAAAAATTTTCAATTGCACAGTTTCCGCAATTCACCGTGCCAACGCTGGTAACGCGCCGGGCAGCACAGGTGCGCGAATTTCTGGAAGCCGAAGGCATTGCCATTCTCAAGCCACTGGATGGCATGGGCGGGGAATCCATTTTCAGGTTGCACAAGGACGATCCCAACATTGGTGTCATTTTGGAATCCGTGAACAAGCGGGGTGCACAAACCGTGATGGTTCAGCGTTATATTCCAGAGATTGCCCAAGGCGATAAACGTGTATTGTTAATACAGGGTAAGCCGGTTCCCTTTGCGTTGGCGCGTTTGCCAAAAGCAGGAGAGCACCGGGGCAACTTGGCAGCTGGAGGCACGGCCCGCGCGCAGGCCTTGTCCGCCAGAGAAGTTGAAATTGCAGAAACGCTGGGCCCGGTGCTGGCGCAACGCGGCTTGTTTCTGGTGGGGCTGGATGTGATTGGCGACTACCTGACCGAGGTGAATGTCACCAGTCCGACTTGTTTTAGGGAAATTGAGATGCAAACCGGGTTTGATGTCGCCGGATTGTTCATGGACACGCTGCTGACCGTGCTGGGTCTGCGAAGCCAACAAGGTGCCGGGTAATGATGGCCGGTCTGGTGTTGGTTGCGCATGCGCCTGTGGCCAGTGCAATGTTGTCCTGCATTGAGCACATTCTGGGGAAAACACCAGAGCGTGTGGTTGCCATTGATGTTTTGCCTGATGCCGACCTGCTCAAGGCGCGGGAAAAGTTGTTGCGCGCCGTTGAAAGTGTGGATGCCGGCACCGGCGTGCTGTTGTTGTCGGATTTGTTTGGCGCAACGCCCTGT
>JBEIKS010000327.1:0-2259 GCA_040379625.1 Burkholderiaceae bacterium | reverse complement strand
GGTACGTCGGCGGCCATGGCTTTTCTGAACGCAAAAGACCCGGCCACCATTAAAATGATCCGCTCCGGCATGCTTGATGTTGGCTTCAAGTTGCAGCGGTTTGCACACAAGGTCGGCAAGGCCATGGGCCTGCTGGAAAAGCAGACCACCAAGCCGCCAGTCACCTTGGGCAAGGCACCCATACGCGAGCAGGTGATTCACTTCATCAACAAACCGATGCCGGGCAACTTGCCCAAGAAAACCGCGCGAGCACTGCTTGACATCGAAGACGACAAAATCGTGCCAGTCATTCGCAACCCGCAGAGCACAAACTCAGACTCCGAGGCTGTTTTCTACTTCCCCGGTTGCGGTTCCGAGCGTTTGTTCTCGCAAGTCGGTTTGGCCACCCAAGCCATGCTCTGGCATGTGGGCGTGCAAACGGTACTGCCTCCCGGTTATTTGTGCTGCGGCTATCCGCAACGTGGAACCGGGCAGTACGATGTGGCTGAAAAAATGATCACGGACAACCGTGTGCTTTTCCACCGCGTAGCCAACACCTTGAATTATTTGGACATTAAAACAGTGGTGGTGAGTTGTGGCACGTGTTTTGACCAACTTCAGTCCTACCAGTTCGACAAAATCTTCCCCGGTTGTCGCATCATGGACATTCATGAGTTTCTCATGGAGAAGGGCGTCAAACTCACTGACGTTACCGGTACACGTTACATGTACCATGAACCTTGTCACACGCCCATGAAGCAGCATGACTCCATCAAGGTGGTCAATACCTTGATGAACAGCGATGTTCAAGGTCACAAAATCGAGAAAAACGACAGGTGCTGTGGAGAGTCGGGTACCTTTGCGGTGTCTCGCCCTGATATTTCAACGCAGGTTCGCTTCCGCAAGGAATCCGAAATGCGCAAAGGGGCAGACAAACTGCGTGCCATTCCCATCAACGGTCAAACCCAGACAAAAGAAGATGCTGTCAAAATTTTGACCAGTTGCCCTTCCTGTTTGCAGGGATTGTCGCGTTACACCGAAGACGCGAATGTTGAGGCCGACTACATCGTGGTGGAAATCGCCAAACATGTGTTGGGTAAAAACTGGCTGCCAGACTATGTCAGCGTGGCCAACGCAGGCGGTATTGAACGTATCTTGGTTTAAAGCTTCTGTATTGGCAGTTATTAATGAGGGGAATGCCTGGGTTCAGGTATTCCCCTTGTTATTTTAGCCACCTCAATTGTTTGCTGGCGCTCGCCTTGAAGCAGGCAGAACCGCAGAAAACGTGCTGCCATAGCCGAATTCGCTCTTGATCTCCAACTGGCCGTTGTGCCGGGTCAGCACGTGCTTAACAATGGCCAGGCCCAAACCTGTTCCGCCTGTTTCACGTGAACGGCTTCTGTCCACGCGGTAAAAACGCTCTGTGAGCCGAGGAATGTGCAAGGGCAAAATACCGATGCCACTGTCTTTCACATCAAAATGCAGGTCGCCGTTTTCTGCTGTAAACCATTTGACCGAAATGGCGCCACCCTCTGGTGTGTAGCGGACTGCATTGGAAATCAGGTTTGAAAATGCACTGGTGATTTCCGCTTCCCGGCCCCTGAGGTTCAAGTTGGGAGTCACTTCAAACTGAATTTTATGGTGCCCGTCTGACAACGCAAGCGCATCGGTTTTTAAACGGTCCATCAGTTTGTCGCAGAAGATGGTTTCATCGTTGCCTGTGCTGATATTGGCTTCCAGGGAAGACAAGGTCAGCAGGTCATCAATCAGCGTACGCATGCGTCCGCCTTGCTCCAGCATGAGCGTCAGATATTTCTTTTCCTGCTCTGGTGGCAGGTCAATTTCTTGAACTGTTTCAAGAAAGCCCAGCAACACGGTCAGGGGGGTTTTCAGTTCATGCGAGACGTTGGCAACGAAGTCGCGGCGCATGTGTTCCAGTTTTTCCCGGTCGGTGACATCACGGGTCAAAATCAGCGTTTGATCTTCACCGTAATTGACCCGTTGCAACGCCAGAATCTGCCTGCTGTTTTTGGGTGATTTAATAAGCGCTGATTTCTCTGAGGATTTTGCCTTGATGAAGGCCACAAAATCAGGGTCACGGATCAGGTTGGTGATGACTTGCCCGTTGTCGCGGGGCGAGCGCAAACCCAATTGCGCCTCAGCCGTTTCATTGCACCAGTTAATCTGATTTTCTTTGTTGATGGTGATGACGCCATCAGGCAAGGCCTGCGCTGCGTTGCGAAACGCCAGCAATGAGTTGCTCAGAAGTTGCTGCTGGCG
>JBEIKS010000326.1:0-2260 GCA_040379625.1 Burkholderiaceae bacterium | reverse complement strand
GAGGTGGCCGCCTTCTGCAAGCGACAGACCCATGATGGTGTCGCCGGGTTGCAGCAGCGCAAAAAATACCGCTTGGTTGGCCTGTGAGCCTGAATTTGGCTGCACGTTGGCGGCTTCAGCGCCAAACAGGGTTTTCAAACGGTCAATGGCCAGTGTTTCAGCCATGTCTACATATTCGCAGCCGCCGTAATAGCGCTTGCCGGGATAGCCTTCGGCGTATTTGTTGGTCAGTTGGCCGCCTTGGGCTTCCATGACAGCAGGTGAGGCGTAGTTTTCAGAGGCGATCAGTTCAATATGATCTTCCTGACGACGGTTTTCCTTCTGGATGGCAGCCCAGAGTTCGGGGTCGGTTTTCTCGATGCCAATGGCGCGGTCAAACATGGTATTTCCTGCAAAATTAGGCGTTGAACAAGGAATTTGGACAACGCTGGACGTGACGCGTTCGTTTTTTGAACGCAGAACTTCAAATTTTAACGTTAACGGCGCACCTATGCCACCCGTTGATCTACTTCATCCCGGCTGGCTTGTTCCAGGTGCAAGGTGTCGCCCCATGAACGCAGCAGCCAATCCGAGGCGCTGTGGTCTATGACATTGACGCTGGTGTTGGCCAGCAGCCAGGTGCGTGTGGGTTGCAAGGGCAAGCCTTTGGAATGCCGGTAAATGCAGTCGAGTACGCCGCCGTGAACCACTACAGCCAGCGTGTGGCCGATGTGTTGCAGGGCCAGCGCTTGCGCCGCTTGCGTGACACGGTCATAAAATACCTGCAAAGATTCTCCACCCGGCAAGGGGGCTTGCGGTTGCCGTTGGGTCAGTTTTTCATAAATATCGGGGTGTTGCTGCGCCATTTCGTCTGCGGTCAGCCCGGACAATGCACCGTAGTGGCGTTCCCTGAGCGCGGTGTGCGTGCTCAGCGGAAGCCCCAATGCGTCAGTTAGCGCCTGTGCCGTTTGTTGGGCCCGCATCAGGTCGCTGCTGTGAATACCGCTGATTTTCAGAAACCGGCCTTCACTGGCGCTGTGCAGGCGGGCCGCCAGTTGCCGGGCTTGCAGTTGCCCGGTTTCATTCAGCGCAATGTCCAAGTGCCCTTGAAACCGCTTTTCCGTGTTCCAGGCGGTTTCACCGTGCCGTATCCATAAAATTCTGCAACTGTTCTCGGCGAGTTCGGGCAAATTCGTAAAGTGTATGGCAGGCGCTGACATGGCGGTGCTTATAGAATCATCTCGCCTTCCATTTTAGCAGCCTGTTTAAACCCTCAACCGGTTTTTAACCAAGTGGCCTTCAATACCTTGCCGTTGGCCACGGCATGCACCATTCCCATGCTAGGCACGATGCTGATGTTTTGCGTTGCCATGGGCACCACGTGAATCTGGCCACCGGACACAAACACGCTGGCGGTGGCGTAGGAACCATCCGGGGAAGAAACATTCACAATGTAATGCCCCTCCATACCGCCACCAAACAAGGGCAGGGCAGAGCCCAGGCCTGCATAGCCCTCTGCCTGGCCGCTGTTGATGGTGTCTGCCTGCATGCGTACCGCCTTGCCGTTGGTTGCGCTGAACTTGTCGCTGCTCAGGTCTTCAAAATTGCCTTTGCCAGCCTCAATTTCACGGGCCTTGAGTTTTTGGGTTTCAATTCTCTGCGCACTGATGTTGCTGACGGTAAAGTTCGGCAGGTTTGCACTCAGCGTACGTGGGTCCTTGACTTGCAAACCCAGGCTGTCGAGCTTTTTATTCAGGTGCCCCACGCCCGCACTGGCCAGCGCACCCATCAATCCGTAATTCACAGCATAGTAACCGGTGTGTTTGCCTTCGGTTTGCACACTGACCAGCTCTGGAAACAAGGGTTGCAATTCTTGTGCAAGAACGCCAAGCGTTCGGCTGTGCATGGGGTCGTCCCGGAATGAATAACCAAAGAGGTTTATCTTGGACAGGCGTTCCAGCAAAGAGAGACCTTCAATGGTGGTGATGCCTTCTTTCAAACGCACATCAGAAGGGCTGATGAGTGCGCGTGCATTGTCGATGGTGGCGCCGCTGGCGAGTTTTTCAGTGGTGATGTTTCCGTTTGCAATTTTTGCTGTGGTGACTGCAAACTCTTGAAGCTTGGCGGTGCTGATGGCGTTGTCTGCAAGTTTTCCGGTGGTAAGTGCTGCATCCTGAATTTTAGAGGTGCTGATGGCCAGCTCTTGAAGCTTGGAAGTGCTGACGGCATTGTCTGCAATTTTTGAATTTGTAATTGCAAAGTCTTGGAGCTTGGCTGTGCT
>JBEIKS010000325.1:0-2302 GCA_040379625.1 Burkholderiaceae bacterium | reverse complement strand
CGGTAATCAAGTTCCGCACCACTTTCCAGTTTGTGCAGTTCTGCCACGCCCAAGGGTTTGTCCGATAAGTCAATTCCAGTGACCTTGGCTCCGCGAAGCGCCATACTTTCAGCCAGAATGCCGCCACCGCAGCCGATATCCACCGTGCGCTTGCCATTGAGTTTTGCACGTTTGTCTATCCAGTTCAGGCGCAGCGGGTTTATTTCATGCAGCGGTCGGAACTCGCTGTTCGGATCCCACCATTTGTGGGCCAGTGCAGCAAACTTTGCCAACTCGGAGGGGTCGGCATTCACAGTGGGTTTCGCATCGGGCGTTTCGGTCTGCATACGTAGTTGTTAAGTCTGTGTGTGGAAGCCAAGCCACATTGTAATGTGCAAGTGAAGACAGAATGGTTTCACGGCAAAAAAAATCCCGCCGAAGCGGGATTTTTCCGACACTTGAAAACAAGCGAAATTACTGAGCTGCTTTTGAGCCCACCACTTCGATGTCTACGCGACGGTTCTTTGCGCGGCCTTCTTCTGTCTTGTTGTCAGCGATAGGCTTGGACTCGCCTTTGCCTTCAGCATAAATACGGTTGGCTTCAACGCCCTTGCTCACCAAGTATTTTTTGACTGCATCAGCGCGACGGATTGACAACTTCGTGTTGTAGGCGTCTGTACCTTTGTCGTCTGTGTGGCCAGTAGCGATGATGACTTCCAGGCTGATCTTCTTGACGTCTTGCGCCAGTTTGTCCAGTTTGGCCATGCCTTCAGGCTTCAATGTATCTTTGTCGAAGTCGAAGAATGCATCGGCGGCCAGGCTGACTTTTTCAGTCATCGGCTTGGCGGCTGGCTTTGCTACTGGAGCAGGTGCTGGCTCTGCCTTGGGTGCTGGTGCAGCAACAGGTGCTGGAGCAGGTTTAGGCAACAGATCTTTATCGCATTCTGCGTTGGCATTGGCGGGTGTCCAGGATGGGGATCTCCAGCAGAGGTCAAACGGATCTTTCACCACTTTGCCATCGGGGCTGGTGACATAGCCTTGGTTGCTGGTTTGTGCTGAAACGCCAACTGCTGCGCTGCCCAATGCCACGGCTAACAAAGCCTGCAGCAAAACGGAAGATTTTTTCATCGTGACTCCTTGGAGTTTAAGTAGGTGTGCAAATTTTACGGCGCAAAGGTTAAATTGAACTCAGCGCATCTTGGAAGCGAGTTTGCCACAGAGGAACGCGGTTGAGCAGGGTTTCCTGAGTTAAAGCGTTAGAACGACCCCTCAACTGTCGGTTTTCTACAACCCTTGAGCCCGCCACCCACACGTTCTGGACGTCTGTTCGGTCGGCCACGTACACCAGATGTGACAGCAAGTTCCCCACAGGTTGGCTACAGGCATCCTTTGAAATCCGGACGCTGATCAGGTCTGCCTGCTTGCCAATGCTCACTGAGCCTATCAAATCATCCAACCCGATGGCCTTGGCCGCACCCAGGGTGGCACAGTGCAGTGCCGTGGCGGCCGGCATGTCATCGGCTTTGCCTGACAGTCCTTTGGCCAACAGGCTGGCCAGCCGGGTTTCATGGAACATGTCTATTTTGTTGTTGCTGGCAGCGCTGTCGGTGCCTATACCCACGTTCAAGCCTTTTTCCAATGCCTGCGCTACTGGGGCAAAGCCGCTGGCCAGTTTCAGGTTTGAAGCCGGGCAGTGCGCCAAACTTGCGCCCCGTTGGGCCAGCAGCGCCAGTTCGCTTTCATTCAAATGCACGCCGTGCACCGCCAGCAGACGTTCATTGATCAAGCCCAACTGGTTCAGGCGCTCCACCGGGCGCAAACCTGTTCGGCTAACGGCATCCTCAATTTCATGTGCGGTTTCTGCCAGATGCAGGTGTATGGGCAGGTCTAGTTGATCCGCCAGTTTCAGCACGTCTTTGAACGTGGCGTCGCTGACGGTGTAGGGCGCATGCGGCGCCAGGCTCCAGTGCACATTGGCTTCACCCTTGAACTGGTCTCGCGCGGCCAGCCCCTTGGTCAGATAGTCGGCGGCATCGCTGGCGTAAGCGGTTGGGAATTCAATGGTGGTAATACCAGCAGCAATCCGGCAACCCATGGCCTGTGAGGCCCGAACTGCGGCTGCCGGGAAAAAATACATGTCATTGAAGGTGGTTACCCCGCCGGCAAGCATTTCTGCGCAGGCCAGCACGGTGCCGTCAAAAACAAATTCGTCGCTGACCATCGCTGCCTCCAGCAGCCAGATGCGTTCCTGCAGCCAGCGCATCAGGGGCAAGTCGTCGCCGATGCCTCTAAACAAATTCATGGCGGCATGGGCGTGGGTGTT
>JBEIKS010000324.1:0-2305 GCA_040379625.1 Burkholderiaceae bacterium | reverse complement strand
GTGTTGTGGTTCCCCTTGACAGGGCCAATGTCGATACCGATGCCATTATTCCCAAGCAGTTTTTAAAGTCCATTAAGCGCACGGGTTTTGGCGAAAATCTGTTTGATGAATGGCGCTACCTTGACCAAGGTGAGCCCGGTGTTGATTGTAGTCAGCGCCCCTTGAACGAGGCCTTTGTTCTCAACTTTCCTCGCTATCAGGGTGCATCCATTTTGCTGGCCCGTAAAAACTTCGGTTGTGGCTCCAGTCGCGAACACGCGCCGTGGGCGCTTCAGCAATATGGTTTCAAAGCCGTGATTGCACCGAGTTTTGCTGATATTTTCTTCAATAATTGCTTTAAGAACGGCCTTTTACCCATTGTATTGCCAGAAGAAACCGTGGAGTCTTTGTTTCAGTATGTGCATGAAGAAGAGGGCGCCACATTGTCCATTGATTTGTCTGCACAGACAGTCACCGCCACGAAGGCTGCTGGTTCGGCTATCAACGTCGCTTTTTCCGTGGATGCGTTTCGCAAGCATTGCCTGATCAACGGTTTTGACGACATAGGCTTGACTTTGCAGCACGCCGCTGAAATCAAGGCCTTTGAGGCGAACCGTTTAAGTGCGCAACCCTGGCTTGCAAAAACCATCTGAAGACAGATTTCTGGATCCAAACATGACTTATAAAATTGCAGTACTGCCCGGTGACGGTATCGGCCCGGAAATCACGGAGCAAGCCGTTAAGGTACTTAAGGCCCTTGAAAAAGACGGCTTGTCGGTTGCGCTTGAATATGCCGCAGTGGGAGGGGCGGGTTACCGTGAGCAAGGCCACCCCTTGCCACCGGAAACCCTTGAGGTTTGCAAGCGTTCGCAGGCTGTCTTGTTTGGTGCCGTTGGCGACTTTTCCCTCGATTCCTTGCCCCGTCATCTGCGGCCTGAGCAGGCTATTTTGGGATTGCGCAAGGAATTGAATCTATTTGCTAATTTCAGACCAGCCTTGGTGTATGAGGAATTGGCAGATGCGTCTTCGTTGAAGCCGGAAGTCATTGCCGGCCTTGATATTCTCATCATCCGCGAGCTTACCGGTGATATTTACTTCGGCAAGCCCAGAGGCATACACATCGTGGAAGAAGGGCCCTTTAAAGGCCAGCGTGAAGGCTATGACACCATGCGCTACGCAGAGTCCGAAATCAGCCGGATCGGGCATGTGGCATTTCAAGCCGCCCGCAAGCGCAACCGCCGCTTGTGCAGCGTCGACAAAGCCAACGTGCTTGAGACCACGCAGTTGTGGCGCGACGTCATGATCGAGTTGGGCCGTGAGTATCCGGATGTAGAGTTGTCCCACATGTATGTGGACAACTGTGCAATGCAGTTGTTAAAAAACCCGAAACAGTTTGACGTTGTGGTGACTGGCAACATGTTCGGCGATATTTTGTCGGATGAAGCCTCCATGCTCACGGGGTCCATCGGCATGCTGCCGTCTGCGTCCTTGAATGAGCACGGTTTCGGGCTCTACGAGCCCATTCATGGTTCAGCACCAGACATCGCAGGCAAAGATCTGGCCAATCCGTTGGCTACAATTTTGTCGGCAGCCATGATGTTGCGTTACACCTTTGGTCAGGAAACGCATGCCGCGCGAATTGAGCGGGCGGTAAAACACGTGTTGGCCAATGGTCCGCGTACGCCTGACCTGTGGGTGGAAGGCAAGGCAAAAGTGGGTACTCAAGCCATGGGCGATGCAGTTGTACAAGCGTTGGCCGTGGTTTAATCAACAAAAAAAACGGGATTGAAAGGATTTCAAGATGAAACGGGTTGGTTTGGTTGGCTGGCGTGGAATGGTGGGTTCGGTTTTGATGCAGCGCATGCAGGCAGAACAGGATTTTTCTCTGATCGAGCCCGTATTTTTCTCGACATCAAATGCGGGTGGGGCTGCACCTTCGTTCGCTCCGAATGCAGGCAAACTCGAAAATGCCTTCGATCTCGAAGCACTGAAGGCCACAGACATCATCATTACCTGTCAAGGTGGCGATTACACCTCCGAGGTGTTCCCGAAATTGCGCGCAGCCGGTTGGAACGGCTACTGGATTGATGCCGCTTCAACGCTGCGCATGAAAGACGATGCCATCATCATCCTGGACCCAGTGAACATGGATGTCATCAAGCAGGGTTTGTCCTCCGGCATTCGTACCTACGTGGGTGGTAATTGCACGGTATCCCTGATGTTGCTGGCCTTGGGCGGCCTGTTTCAAAACAACCTCGTTGAGTGGATGACAGCCATGACCTATCAGGCTGCTTCTGGGGCAGGTGCGCAAAATATGCGGGAACTG
>JBEIKS010000323.1:0-2308 GCA_040379625.1 Burkholderiaceae bacterium | reverse complement strand
CAGAGTTTCGTTTCCTCCCGCCCATCAGCAGATGGACGTTTGAACGGGTCATTGATCAATCAATGGCCCTCGCCCTCTTTTTTCTTGCTAAACATATCTGACAGGCCTGGAATACCTTCGTGCGCCAACGGGTCCGGACCCTCGCTCTTCTTCTCGGCAGCTGGGGCTGCCGGGGCGGCGCCAGCAGGCGCGGCAGCAGCGGAAGCCGGGGCAGCGACTGCGGGTGCATCGGCAGGCTTGCCACACGCACTCAGCAACAAAGCAGCCAACAATGTGGCTGCGCTTAATCCGGTTTTTAAAACGCGGTTTTTAATAACTGACATGACGTCTCCTGTGACAAGGCTTTTAAGATGATGCGAACTCTAACGACCATTCCTTAAGGCTGGCTTACAAACCAAAGAATTAAAAAAATTATCATTTCGTCAGAAATCCGTAAGCCTTTGCGCCAATACTGCGCCCCATCGGTCCATGTTTTGTGGTGCCGAGCGCTTTATGCAAGCAATTAAATTAAACAATAACGCCAGGAGGAGAAATGGCTGCAGCAATTCCCGCAAACGGACAAGCGGCTCCCATGTCAAAAGAAGAACGCAAGGTAATTTTTGCGTCTTCATTGGGAACTGTATTTGAGTGGTATGACTTTTATTTGTACGGCTCTTTAGCCGCCATTATTTCTAAACAATTTTTCTCTGGCGTCAATGAAACAGCCGCCTTCATTTTTGCCTTGATGGCTTTCGCTGCCGGTTTTGCGGTTCGTCCGTTCGGCGCGTTGGTGTTTGGTCGCCTTGGCGACTTGATTGGTCGTAAGTACACATTTTTGGTCACTATTTTGCTGATGGGCGCATCAACGTTCATCGTCGGTATTTTGCCCAATTATGCAAGCATCGGTATTGCAGCGCCTGTTATTCTGATCGTGCTGCGTCTTATTCAAGGTCTGGCACTGGGTGGTGAATACGGTGGCGCAGCCACTTATGTTGCTGAACACGCACCCATGGGTAAACGTGGCGCATACACAGCCTGGATTCAAACAACCGCAACACTGGGTCTGTTTATGTCCTTGATCGTGATTCTGGGTACACGCCAGTATGTGGGCGAAGATGCGTTTGCCGATTGGGGCTGGCGCGTTCCTTTCCTCGTCTCAGTTCTGTTGCTCGCGATTTCCGTCTGGATCCGAATGCAGCTGTCTGAGTCACCTGCCTTCAAGAAAATGAAAGCAGAAGGCAAGACTTCGAAGGCACCTCTGTCTGAAGCATTTGGTCAGTGGAAAAACCTGAAAGTCGTGATCTTGGCGCTGTTTGGTCTGGTTGCCGGTCAAGCTGTGGTTTGGTACACAGGCCAGTTTTACGCCCTGTTCTTCCTGACGCAGACACTGAAGGTAGATGGCGCATTGGCCAACATTCTGATCGCAATCTCTTTGATCCTGGGAACTGGTTTCTTCGTGGTGTTTGGTGTGTTGTCCGACAAAATCGGTCGCAAGCCCATCATCATGGCGGGTCTGTTGCTGGCCGCTTTGACCTACTTCCCAATCTTCAAAGCCATCACTCACTACGCAAACCCAGCGCTGGAAACAGCCCTGAACAATGCGCCAGTGAAGGTGCTTGCAGATCCAAATGCATGTTCATTCCAGTTCAACCCAGTGGGTACCGCAAAATTCACACGTTCATGCGACTTGGCCAAGGCATTTTTGGCAAGAAACTCTGTGAACTATGAGAACGTTGCTGCACCGGCAGGTTCTGTTGCGATTATCAAGGTGGGCGAGAAGGAAATTGTTGCGTACGAAGCCACTGGTTTGCCAGCGGACGAAGCCAAAGCAAAATCAGCCGCTTTCACCAAGGAAATCACTGCTGCCATTCGTGAAGCCGGCTACCCAGCCAAAGCCGACTCGAATGCCATCAACAAGCCAATGGTTGTTGTGTTGCTGTTGATTTTGGTGATCTATGTCACCATGGTGTACGGACCGATTGCAGCGATGCTGGTTGAGATGTTCCCAACCAAAATTCGTTACACATCCATGTCTTTGCCATACCACATCGGTAACGGTTGGTTCGGCGGTTTCTTGCCTACTACATCGTTCGCGATGGTGGCTGCAAACGGCAACATCTACCACGGACTCTGGTACCCAATCGTTATTGCGCTGGGCACCTTTGTCATTGGCATGTTGTTTGTTAAAGAAACAAACCATGTTGATATTTTTGCCAATGACTGATGCGTTGCTCTGCTGAATCATGAGAGTGATTCGGTTGATGAGAGAAAGGCCCCCGAAGAATCGGGGGCTTTTTTATTTTGAGGGTATGGTTTGTTGTTGGGGGTG
>JBEIKS010000322.1:0-2330 GCA_040379625.1 Burkholderiaceae bacterium | reverse complement strand
TTTGTACCAAATGCTGCTTCAGGCCCGCGAGGGTATGCAGGAAGTCATGCTGGGCTACTCCGACAGCAACAAGGATGGCGGTTTCCTGACGTCTGCCTGGGAACTGTACCGGGCAGAAATGCGCATCATAGAAACCGCACAAAGGCATGCGGTCCGTATTCGTTTCTTTCACGGCCGGGGTGGTTCTGTGGGCCGGGGCGGTGGTCCCAGTTATGACGCCATTCTTGCGCAACCCCCTGGCGCGGTACAGTCGTGTTTGCGGCTCACCGAGCAAGGCGAGGTGATAGCCACCAAGTACGGGCATCCGCAAGCCGCTGCGCACAACCTTGAAATGCTGGCAGCCGCCACGTTTCAGGCCACCTGGCTACCGGCCAATCCGGGTGAAGCCTCCAAACCCTACTTGGCGGTTATGGACGAACTGTCGCAAGCGTCTTTTTCAGCCTACAGGGGGTTGGTGTATGAAACCGAAGGTTTTCAAGATTACTTCTGGGAATCCACGGTTATTTCCGAAATTGCGAACCTGAATCTGGGCAGTCGTCCGGCTTCCAGAAAAACCGGACGCTCCATTGAAAACCTGCGCGCCATTCCTTGGGTATTCAGTTGGGCGCAGTGCCGCATCATGTTGCCGGGCTGGTATGGTTTTGGGTCAGCGGTTCAGGCTTACCTTGACACCCACGGCGCTGAGGGAGAAAAAACATTGGGCGAGATGGCGCGCCAATGGCAGTATTTTTCTTCCATACTGGCGAATATGGAAATGGTGTTGGCCAAGGCCGATATGGCGATTGCCGCCAGATACGCCGAACTGGTGCAAGACGAAAGCCTGCGCCTGCGGGTGTTCAAACGCATCAGTGAAGAGTTTGAGCGCACCGTGTCTGTGGTGCTTCGCATACGCGGTCACCAGAAGTTGCTGCAGAGCACGCCCGGGCTTGCGTCCTCGCTTGAACAACGCTTTGCCTACATCAATCCGCTGAACCATGTACAAATCAGTTTGCTCAAAAGGTACCGCGCCGGTGATCAGCACGACCGGGTTATCAGGGGTATTCATTTAAGCATTAACGGTGTGGCTTCCGGTTTGCGCAATACCGGTTGAGCGCAAGCATTGGCGCCACTGAAGTCTTGTTAACAATTGCAGTTACTTTGTTCAACATTTCGTCAGTGGGGGCTTCATGCCACACTGTTTTTCTGCTGATTTCAGCAAACCGCGCCTTGGCACGGTGCTTGCACTACTACTTTCAGAGATGTTTCCACTTAACGCTGAACGGGAGTAGGGTTTATGAACAGCATCGTTATATCACCAGAGCAACTCGCCACCTTGATGAGCAACGACAAAGTCATTGTGGTGGACACGCGTGCGCCAGAGGCTTACGCAGCAGGGCACTTGCCCGGAGCGGTTAATTTGCGCGAAATTTTTACTTTTCTCGCCAGTTCCACTGCAGAGGGTTTGCAGGAATTGAAAGCCAAATTCATTGAGGCCTTTGAATCCATCGGTGTTAGTGGCGAGCAAACTGTGGTGTTTTATGAAGATTCGCTAAGCAGCGGTTACGGACAGTCTTGCCGCGGTTACTTTTTACTGGATTGGTTGAATTATCCGAAGGCTGCCATTCTTGACGGTGGCGTGGCCGCCTGGAAGGGTGCAGGTTTTGGTCTAAGTACCGATGCGGTTGCGCCGGTTCGTGGCAAGTTTCCTGTTTCAGAAACCACGCCGGTGATGCTCACCAAAGAAGACATCAAACAAGCCATTGATGAAATGAAAACCTTGCTGGATGTGCGCGATGCAGATGAGTGGGTGGGAGAAAGTTCATCCCCGTACGGCAAGGATTTCGCCCCCCGAAAAGGCCGCCTGCCCGGCGCCAAATGGATAGAGTGGTACCGTTTCATGAAGCCGTCTGCTGTAGGGCCGAAGTTTAAAACCGAACTGGAAGTGTTGGCTGAATGCGCCAGTGCCGGCGTTAAAAAAACCGACCCTGTTTATCTGTATTGCTTCAAGGGCGCACGCGCCTCAAACACCTATGTGGCCCTGAAGCAGGCAGGGTTTGAGGATGTGCGCATTTACTTCGGTTCCTGGAATGAATGGTCACGCGATCCGGCGTTGCCCATTGATGAAGGCTTGCTGACTGTTTAAGCCGGAGCTTGCATGCCGGGCATCAAAGTAATGCCCGGTACTTGCTTGCAGTGGGCTATCCAGGCCTGAACATTGGGAAACGGCGTTAAATCGAATTGCGCTTCGTGGGCCAGCGCGAGGTAGGGGAGACAACATAAATCAGCCAGAGAAAACTCAGTGCCCACCAGCCAATAGTTCATGGACAAATGCTTGTCCAGCAAGCGCATGC
>JBEIKS010000321.1:0-2330 GCA_040379625.1 Burkholderiaceae bacterium | reverse complement strand
GGTGCAACGAGTGGCTTGTCAAAAAAGAAGGCTGCCTAAAACGGCAGTTGGAAGCTCGGAGGCTTTAGCCCCGAGTAGTTCACTATGACAGGACGTGGCTGCAAAACGCTCACGCCTTCATGCTCGACCCCCGTCTTGCCCTTTGGCGCGGCGAACAGCACCCTCCTGCCAACACCGCCGCATTTGGTATTTTCATGGACTCTGCGCCAGACCGTTGGGGGCGCGTGTTGATGGAGCGCCGCGAGGCCGCCAGCGCGGCACGCGAGGGGCGTGCCATGCGCAACCTGCATGAACTGGACTTTCTGCTTGGCGTTCATGATCACACCCGCATGGGAGGCCTGCGTTTATGCCAGCCGGGCGGCCCATTCATTGACAACAGCCCGCAAGCAGCCCCGCCAATCACCAGCCTGAAAGAACTGGCGTGGATCAGCCAACGCGTCGAAGAGCCCGGCTCAGAAAAACTGCCCGAGTATGAGCGTTGGCTTGCCATGCTGATTGCACCTGGAACATCACTGGGTGGGGCACGCCCGAAGGCAAACTTCACAGACGAACATGCGCGCCTCTGGATAGCAAAGTTTCCAGCCAGGGAAGATCGCTACGACGTTGGCGGATGGGAATATCTGGCGCATCTGCTGGCCAGAAATGCGGGCGTAAGCGTACCTGAAGCCAGACTTGAACGTCTTGCCGACGGATACGGCACTTTTTGCTCTGCGCGCTTTGACAGAAGGCCTGAAGGCCGACGCATGTATGCATCGGCCATGACTCTGCTGGAAAGACAGGACGGAGAAGGTGGCGCCAGCTATCTGGATCTGGCGGAATTCATTTCCGACCATGGCGCAAAGGGCTACATTCAAGCGGACCTTGAACAACTCTTCCGCCGGGTGCTATTCAACATCCTGATTGGCAACCGAGATGATCACCTCCGCAACCACGGGTTCATCCGCGAACCAAGTGGTTGGCGACTTTCGCCCGCCTTCGACCTCAATCCAAACCCCGGCAAAATGAGCCATGCGCTGGCCATTGACAGCCACAACGCTGAACCGGATATTGAACTTGCAATATCCCTGGCTGACCTTTACCGCCTGAATAAACAGTCAGCCCGACAGATACTGAACGAGCTGACTTGCGCCATCGCTGATTGGCGCACAGTCGCAAAACAAATCGAACTGCCTTCCCTGGAAATTCAACTGATGGAACGCGTCATTCACTCCAGTGCATGAAACGCACCCAAAAACAAAAAAGGCCCAATACGCTAGACACGTATTAGATCCTTGATATTTCAAAAAAAATTCATCAATACTGGTAAAACTTGGGGCGAGGTATGGGGCTCGAACCCCCGACGCTCGGCTTAGAAGGCCCACCCCCCACCATTTTTTCAAGGGTCGAAAAAAGTCAAAAATTGGCGTTAAGTTATTTATTCATATCATTTTTTAGAGATTCGAAAACCACCGTGACATCGATTAAGCTCACTACAAAACGATTAAAATCGTTAATTTTCCGGAAAAGGATTTTCCAATTTTACCGGCGCTCAGATCGAATCGCAGTTGCCTCAGCTAAACTGCTGAAACCCCCTCTCGGAGTACACCGCAAAGCCAACGGATGGCTAGCTCCTGTGTCCGTCCGGACGCGAAAGCAACCGACACGTACCACGCTGGCAATTCAATGGGCAGCTCGAATATTTCAATACCGGCTGCAGCCTGCAACTGCAAAGCGACTCGCTCAGCGATGACAGCAATCGAGTCAGATGCGCCAACAAGGAAGGGAGCCGCCAGAAAGCTCGGCGTAATGCCAAACATCGACTTGAATGACGCACTCAAATGCGCCGAGTCAGAAAACCCCGCATCTGCACTCGCATGCGTCAGACTCTTGCCGCTGGCAACTGCTTTGACCACGTAGGCCATGCGTCGCCAGAGCCGGTAGCGTCGGAAAGGAATTCCCACTTCGTTTTTAAAAAGCGCCCTGAACCGTGAGCCAGAAAGATTGATTAACTTGGCAGCATCTTCAATTTTGTCAAAATCACCCGGATTGTTCTCAAGCGCGCGGATGACTTTATTCAACCTCGGATGCGCTGTATCTTCATCGGGCAACCCAAGCGCGCGCTCAATCATCAGCATGGTGGCCGCAGACAGATTCATCTTGCAAAGCGATTCTCTGCACGCATCCAATTCACGGTCACTGAAGCTCTGCAGACTATCCAGTTGTGGATCCAGATAGACGAACAGCATGGTGGAATTGCTGTCAGACTTGATGTGGTGGAGCGTGCCTGCCGGTATACGCGCAACCCCTGTCGATTTCCATTCACCCCACACACCCTTTTTTCCCATCAAGCG
>JBEIKS010000320.1:0-2390 GCA_040379625.1 Burkholderiaceae bacterium | reverse complement strand
GCGCGACAATCCCAACCTGATTGCTCTGGAGCGGGCAATCGAGGCCGCGCAGAACGCCATCGCCAGCAGTCGCGCGGAGCACTTGCCGCAGTTGGCGCTCAACCTTTCGCAAACCCGTGCCGATACCGGATTCGACAACCGCCAATCACCGCCCTACGTGGTGGGCATTGTGGGGGTCCAGCTGACCATGCCGCTTTATTCAGGCGGTAGCGTGATCGCAGGCGAACGCGAAGCGAAGGCGCGTCATCGCATCATCGTGGAGCAACGCGAAGATCAGCGGCGCAAGGTCGAGCTAGAAACACGTACCGCTTATCTGAACGCGGTGACTAACCATAGACGCATGGAATCCACAGATCAGGAAGTCCGTTTTCGCGAAAGCGCCGTGACCGCACAGCAGCGGGGCTATGAACTGGGCGTCGCGACGATAGCCGACGCACTGGAAGCAAAGCGGCGGCTGTTCAAGTCACGCACCCAGCAAGCAAAAGCGCGATACGATTACATCCGCAGCTTGGTCGCTCTGCGCCTTCAGGTCGGCAGCATCGCACAGACGGACGTTGAGGAGATCAACGGCTGGATGGCAGCCGCCTCCGTTCCACCGCCGCGCTGAACCTGCGAAAGCCGCATCCGAAAACAAGAACCTCGGCTATCAGGTTAAGCTGCTGCGCACAAAGTCGTCGGGGTGGTCGATGTCTTGCTGGATCCCAGAATCACAAACAGGAATGTGCTCGACACAAGCGTCATGGGTACTCAACAAGCTACGTGCACCTTCATCGCCGGTACAGCGCATCAGTTCATCAAACCAGACGGCAGAAAACCCCACAGGGTGGCCTCGTTTTCCATTAAAGCTCGGTACAACGATACTTGCTTTTCCACATAGCGCGTTGCGCAATGCGTTGTAGGTTTCTAACTCGACATAAGGCATATCAGCCAAGACCAACAACACGGCGTCACTTCCAAGGGACGCAGCGAACCCAACGCCTGTGGCCAAGCTGAACCCCATGCCCTCGCTGGCGCGGGCGCAAGGCACACACAACACACCCAGCCTGACCAAAAAAGGCAAGACAGGGTCTTCTTCGCTGCGGACAACAGCGATGACCTCATCGCAAACGTTTAGCAACTGTCTGGCGACTGACACAGCCATTGCCTCACCGTTTTGAAGTGGATAAAGACGTTTATCCGCACCGAACCGCCGACTGATGCCTGCAGCCAATAAAATGCCAGACAGCTTGAATCCAGCAGAAGTCATCAATTCACCAACGAATCTCTCAAACGGCTTGAAGCACCGTTTTTAACTGCGGTTATTTCAGCCAGAATGGACACTGCAATTTCCGGTGGGGTTCGGCTTCCGATAGACAGTCCAACCGGCCCGTGCAGACGCTCCAACTGGGAAAGGGTGATATCGAAATGCTCAAACAAGCGGGATTTTCGTTTTTCTTGATTTCGCACGGAGCCCAAGGCTCCCACGTAAAAGGCGGGTGACTTCAAGGCTTCCAGCAAGGCCATGTCGTCCAATTTCGGGTCGTGGGTCAGTGCAACAATGGCGCAGTGGGCATCCACTTGCATTTGTACAACAGCATCATCTGGCATTTCAGCGCATAAAGTCACGTTGGGTATTTCCCATTCCTGCGTGTATTCAATTCGAGGATCACACACCAAAACCTGGTAACCCAAAGCCGTCGCCATGGGCGCCAGAAACTTCGAGATCTGACCTGCACCAATCAGTAGCAGACGCCAAGCAGGACCATGAAAGGTGACCAGTGAAACACCGTCCCAGGAAGGTTCAGCCGCCTGGTCTATGACCTCCAATTGCACAGTGGCATCACTGAGTCGCAATTTTCGCAACACCCGTTTTCTTTGGGAAATCAAAACCGACAGTTGAGACAAAGCAGAAATGTCAGGGCAGGGTTCAACCACCAACTCCAGCGTGCCACCACAAGGCAAACCGAAGCGGCGCGCCTCTTCTGCGGCAACACCGTATTTGAGCGTGAAGGGCAAATGCCCTGCGAACTCACCCTCAGACATTTTCACCATCAAGTCATCTTCGATACAGCCGCCTGAAACAGAACCGCTGATCAAACCATCTTCCCTTAAAATCATCCACGCGCCGGGTGGGCGAGGGGAAGAGCCCCAGGTTTGAACCACCGTGAACAAGGCAAAACGAAAGCCCTGTGCAGCCCAGCGCAAGGCAGACTCAAGCACCTGTGTGTCCAGCGTATCCATTCAATGCATCCCGGTCAGGCAATCAATCGGCATCTCACGCCTTCAAATCAGCGGGGCGCAACGGCAGACGGGTAATTCGTTTACCGGTCGCTTGAGCCACTGCGTTGGCCACTGCCGGAGCAACAGGTGGTACACCCGGCTCACCGATGCCCGTGGGTGCGGCATTCGAT
>JBEIKS010000319.1:0-2399 GCA_040379625.1 Burkholderiaceae bacterium | reverse complement strand
CTGCATGACAAGAAACGCACGCAGCATCTCGCTCGGATGTTCGGACAGCACAGCCTCGGACGTGATGTCCAATAAACCACCTCGATTGACAAAACTTTCATCAATGCCAACGGCGGCCTCATCGGCACGTTCCCAGAGGTAAAGCTCAATGTTCTGAAGCAAAATTGAATTCAGCTGCCATACCGCTCGCGCCGCCCAATAATACTGCTGCATCATCACTTCACTGGATCTTCGCCCCCCCTTGGGCTTGAATCCCAAACGTTCCGCCAAACTGGTCTGAACATCGAACACAAGGCGATCTTCCCGCCGGCGCACCAACCAGTGCAAATGCAGCCGTATGGCTTTGAGGATGCGTTCATTGCGGTGGAGTTGCTTTGCTTCTATCGCGGAAATCAAACCGTTTTTGGAAATTTCAGCCCAGGTTTGCCCGATGCCGGCAGCGCGGCAAACCCATAAAATGACGTGGAGATCCCGCAAGCCCCCTGGGCTTTCCTTACAATTTGGCTCGAGGGAGTAGGGGGTTTCCTGATACTTGGTGTGCCTCTGCCTGAGTTCCCGTACTTTGGCATCAAAAAATCGCTTTACGTCCAGTTCTCGGGAAAACTCAACCGTCATGGCCCGAAACAAGCTGGCATTGCCCGCAACTTTTCTCGACTCCAAAATGGCCGTCTGAACCGTGATGTCTTTTTCAGCTTCAGAGATACATTCGGCCAATGTTCTTACGCTGTGACCCAACTCCAGACCGATATCCCAACCCATGCCGAAAAAAGTTTCGAGTCGCTCTTGCGCATCAGCATCCAACTGATCGTCGGTGAGCACCATGACATCCACATCCGACTTGGGAAACAACTCGCCTCGGCCATAGCCACCGACCGCCACCAGGGTCCAGGAGGCGGGCATCCCCAATGATTTCCAGAGGAATTTCAGTGTTTTATCAATAACCTGCCTGTGCGCCCGCAACAATGGCTCGACTTGGCGCAGGCCATGGCAATAGCGCTCCGCATTAATTTCCAATGCAGCAAGCTGTTTTTGCAGATCTGCTTTAACAGTCTGACGCAAATGGGTCAGCAGCTCCGGCGACAGGGTCATGGAGGCTTTAGGCGAAGCCAGGCGCGCGAGGTAGCTCAGGCATCGCCGGCGTTCCGGCTGAAACCGTCAAAACCTCAAAACCTGAATCGGTGACCAAAACGGTATGCTCCCACTGAGCCGACAGGCTGTGGTCTTTGGTTACGATCGTCCAGCCATCCGGCAATTCCTTGATCTCTTTTCGACCCGCATTGACCATGGGCTCTATTGTGAAGATCATGCCCGGCAACAAGGTTTCGCCGGTACCGGGTCTGCCGTAATGCAAAATTTGCGGTTCTTCGTGAAAGCGCTGACCAATGCCATGCCCACAAAACTCACGGACAATTGAAAACCCGTGGGCCTCCGCATGCTTTTGAATTTGATGGCCTATGTCACCCAGCTTCGCGCCCGGTGCCACCTGCTGAATACCAATCCACATGCATTCATAAGTGACCTGCGCCAGTCGTTTGGCAGCAATTGAAGCCTCGCCAACGAAATACATTCGGCTGGTATCGCCGTGGTAGCCGTCCTTGATGACCGTTACGTCAATGTTTACAACATCCCCGCCTTTGAGCTTCTTGTCGCCTGGAATGCCATGGCAAACCTGATGGTTGACAGAAGTACAGATGGATTTGGGGTAGGGTGTGTAGCCTGGCGGACAGTAGTTCAAAGGAGCAGGTATGGTTTGCTGCACATTAACCATGTAGTCGTGACAAATGCTGTCAAGTTCGCCAGTGGTCACCCCCGGCTTTACAAATGGGGTGATGTAGTCGAGGACTTCGGACGCCAAACGGCCTGCAACCCTCATTTTTTCAATATCGTGGGCGTTTTTTATAACTGCGCTCATGTTTATCCTGGTGTCGGCTTGAGCCAAAGATTAAATAACAGCTATAATTATAGGTTGTCGCACGGCATGAAGGCGAATCGAAGGCATCTAAATTTTAATTTCACAAAAAAATTTAGATGTCACCAGAGTGTTTTCCAGCAAGAATTCCAGCAAAATTGCCGTCGCACAAACTGAAACTGCCTGTTGGTGCAAACTAGCAGGCGGAAATTTAAATCTCGCGGTCGCAAAGACAGGGTGCTGATTGTTCACAGCCTTTTTGCAACCGTTTGAAACCAACCCTGACATTGGAGATGTTAATGACGATTTCTATGCGCGATATGCTGGAAGCGGGCTGCCACTTTGGCCACCAAACCCGTTTCTGGAACCCCAAGATGGCCCCCCATATTTATGGCCATCGCAACAAGATTCACATCATCAATTTGGAAAAAACAGTCGTATTGCTCGACGAAGCGCTTAAATTTGTTAAGAAGCTGTCAGCAAACCGCGG
>JBEIKS010000318.1:0-2430 GCA_040379625.1 Burkholderiaceae bacterium | reverse complement strand
GGTAGATGAGGGTCGTGAAACCATTGTTACCGCTTTGCCCATGTACCACATCTTCTGCCTCACAGCCAACATGCTGACATTCATGAAGCAGGGCGGTCATTGTCTGTTGATTACCAATCCGCGCGACATCGCCGGTGTTGCCAAAGTGCTGGCAGGCAACGAATTTACTGCTTTGACAGGTGTAAACACCTTGTTTTCAGCCATGATGAATTCGCCAGAGTTCATGGCGCTGGATTTCTCCAAGGTCAAGCTGACTTTGGGTGGCGGTGCCGCCATTCAGGAAGCGGTTGCCGAACGCTGGAAAAAAGCCACCGGCACACGCATTACCCAAGCCTACGGTCTGACCGAATGCTCGCCAGCGGTGTGCATCAACCCCATGAATGAGGACTACAACGGCACCATCGGCTTGCCCGTTCCATCCACCATTGTCAGCATTCGCGACCCCGAGTTCAACGAAGTACCGGTTGGCGGCAACGGTGAGTTGTGTGTCAAAGGACCTCAAGTCATGCGCGGCTACTGGGGGCGCCCCAAGGAAACCAATGAGGTTCTCACCTCTGACGGCTGGCTGAAAACCGGCGACGTTGCCAACATGGACGAAAAGGGCTACTTCCGTATCACCGACCGCCTCAAGGACATGATTCTGGTGTCGGGCTTCAATGTCTACCCCAATGAGATTGAGGATGTGGTTGCAAAGCACCCTGGCGTGCTGGAGGTGGCGGCCATTGGCGTGCCGGACGAAAAGACGGGCGAAGCCGTCAAGGTGTTCGTGGTCAAAAAAGACGCTTCCTTGACCTCGGAGCAGGTGATTGAGCACTGCAAATCCATGCTCACTGGCTACAAGATCCCCCGCAAGGTTGAGTTCAAGGACGACCTGCCGAAGTCCAATGTCGGCAAGATATTGCGCCGCGAATTAAAGGACATGGAAAAGAAACGCGTCTCCTGATATAATCTTGGGCTTCCTGCCACACTGACAAGCATTTCGCGGGTCAGGTGGCTTTTCCAATTCGGAAGTTGGAAAATCCTTTAGGAGTTTACATGCGTCATTATGAAATCGTTTTTATTGTCCACCCGGACCAAAGCGAGCAGGTTCCAGCCATGGTAGAGCGCTACCGCGGCATGGTCGAAACTCGCCAGGGCAAGGTCCACCGTTTCGAAGATTGGGGCCGTCGTCAATTGGCATACCCAATCCAGAAGCTGGCCAAAGCCCACTATGTTTTGCTCAACATCGAATGCGATCAACAAACGTTGGACGACCTTGAACACGCGTTCAAGTTCAACGATGCCGTGTTGCGTCACTTGACCGTTAGCACCAAGAAAGCTGAAACAGCACCTTCTCCAATGATGAAGGAAGTTCAGCGCGAACAAGAGCGTAAGGCTGCTGCTGCTGCAGTGTCCACACCCGCTGAAAACAACGCAGAAAACTGAAATTTGTAACGTGTTTTTTCACAGGCCAACTTTTTGAACGTTTTAAACCTGGTAGCCAGCATCACAGAACGCAGTTTGGTTCGCTATACGCCCTCAGGGGTTCCGGTCTTGCAGTTGCAACTGTCTCACTCCGGTGAGGTCATGGAAGCAGGCAAGTCCCGTCAGGTGGAGTTTGAAATACAGGCCTTGGCCCTAGGCGACACAGCCCTTTCGCTGGATCGCGCAGTGCTCGGAGAAACATTTCATTTTTCAGGTTTCATGGCAAAAAAAACGCGGAACTCAAAAAATCTGCAATTTCATATTTCAGGTTTTGGTCTCCCGAAGACTGAGTAAGCGCATCACATTTTGATGGAGTATTAAAAATGGCATTCGGACGTAAAGCCGGTGATCGTAAAGGTCGTCGCCCCCAGCAGAACCCGCTGTTCAAGCGCAAGAAGTTCTGCCGTTTCACCACCGGCGGTGTTGAAACAATCGATTACAAAGACATTGAAACCCTCAAGGATTTCATTGGCGAAAATGGCAAAATCATGCCTGCTCGCATTACAGGTACCAAGGCCCACTATCAGCGTCAGTTGGACACCGCTATCAAGCGTGCCCGATTCCTCGCCCTTGTGCCTTACACCGATAACCACTGATTGGACGAAGGAGTCAGACTATGCAAATCATTCTGCTTGAAAAAGTCGCCAATCTGGGCTTGTTGGGCGATGTCGTCCGCGTTAAAGACGGTTACGCCCGTAACTTCCTGATCCCCACCGGTTTGGCACGTCGTGCCACTGAAAAGGCTGTCGCTGAATTCCAGGCGCGCCGTGTCGAACTGGAAAAAGTGGCCGCTGACAAACTCACTGCTGCGCGTGCTGAAGGCGAACGCCTCAGCGCACTGACGCTGCATGTGGTTGAAAAATCTGCCGTAGACGGTCGTCTGTTCGGTTCTGTTGCCAACCTGACCCTGTCAGAAGCTTTGAAAGCGCAAGGTTTCAAAGTTGAAAAAGCAATGGTTCGCATGCC
>JBEIKS010000317.1:0-2440 GCA_040379625.1 Burkholderiaceae bacterium | reverse complement strand
AACAGTTCTGGTAGAACCGCAAACCAGAAATCAGCATGCGTATTTTCCCTCGAATGCGATGGTGTCCTATTTCCATGTTTTAGAGGACGGCTCCACGGTGCAAGTCGCGGCCATTGGAAACGAGGGGTGCATAGGCGTTGGAACCTTGATCGGCGGTCAATCGCCATTGCTCAGGGCCGTGGTGCTGGGCAGCGGTGAAGCATACCGGCTGACCCTGCCGGCGGTTCAGCACGCCTATTCCTCCAGCCCGACTGCAACAACAATTTTCCTGAAATACTTTCAGGCCCTGGTAATGCAAATCGGGCAAATTTCAGTTTGTCATAGAAAACATACGGTCAGCGAACAATTGTGCCGTTGGTTGCTACAGTGGTCAGACCGGGCAGGAAACAACAAAATTGCCGTTACACAGGAAATGACTGCCAACATGCTGGGCGTGCGAAGGGAAGGTATTACCCAAGTGATTGCAAGTCTGCGTCAGGAAGGTATTATTTCCACCGCCAGAGGCAGCATCCGCATTGTTAATCGCCCGGCTTTGATCGGTAAAAGCTGTGAGTGTTACAGTGCCATACGCAAGGAATACCGCCGACTTCTCACATAGCAAGCCCATGAACCTCAACGATGATTTTTCCAAACGCGTGGTCGCTACCCAAAACCACGCGGTTTGGACCCCCTCTCCCCTGCCCGGTGTTGAAAGGCGCATGCTAGACCGGGTGGGTGATGAAGTTGCCCGAGCCACCAGCGTGGTGCGCTATGCAGCGAATTCCGCATTTGATGCACATGAACATGCTGGCGGAGAGGAAATACTGGTTCTTGAAGGCATATTTTCTGATGAAACAGGAGATTTTCCGGCAGGCAGTTACATGAGAAACCCGCCTGGCAGCAGTCACACCCCGTTTTCTCGAGAAGGTTGCACGCTGTTTGTAAAATTGCGGCAATTTGCGCCAGATGACCTGCAAACCGTCCGCATCAATACCCAAACCACAGCTTGGCGGCAAGGCTTGGTGCCGGGCTTGTCTGTCATGCCGCTGCATTCGCACAATGGCGTGGATACGGCATTGGTCCGGTGGGCGCCCAACACGCAATTTAACCGGCATGTGCATGTCGGTGGCGAAGAAATATTCGTACTCAATGGGCTGTTCTGCGATGAAGGTGGCCAATACCCGGAAGGCACTTGGCTGCGCAACCCGCGCATGAGCCAGCACACACCCTACACCGGCCCGGAAGGTGCGCTGATTTACGTGAAGGTGGGGCATTTGGACTGATGCAGTCGCAGGTGTGGATGCGTAGATACAGTTAGCGTGGCGCCAATTGCGGTATGCAACCATCCACCACCTGAATAATGTTGTCGCACCTGTCTGCCAGCGCTGCGTTGTGGGTGACAAACAAAACCGCTGTCTGTTGGGTAAGGCTCACCGTGCGCAGCAATTCGAAAACAGCGTCTGCGCTTTTTGTGTCCAGGTTTCCTGTGGGTTCGTCTGCCAGCAACAACTTGGGACGCATGACCAAAGCCCGGGCCAGCGCAACCCGCTGCTGCTGCCCGCCCGACAAACTTCCAGCCAATTGCCCGCCAAAGGCCTTCAACCCCACGCTTTCAAGCAATTCCATTGCCCGCTCAACCAGGTTTTCATTAAAAAACCCCTGCGCGGCAAACATGGGCATCATGACATTTTCCAGCGCTGTGAAGGCGCCCAGCAAATGGTGATACTGAAATACAAAACCAATGGTGTTGCCTCTCAGACGGGCCAGTGTCTGGTCGTCCATGCAAGTGGTTTCCTCGCCGCAAATCATCAGGCTGCCGCTGGTGGGTCTGTCCAGCAAACCCACAATGTTGAGCAGCGTGCTTTTGCCTGAACCGGACGGCCCCATGATGGCGCTGAACTCCCCTTGGTTCAGCGACAAATCAATGCCATGCAGCACCTCGGTTTCATTGGGTTGGCCCAGATTGAAAGACTTTCGAACGGCCTTTAACTGCACAACTTTGCTTTGAGCCTGCAAAACGTCTTTAGCCACGGATGGCCACAACAGGGTCCAGGCGGGCTGCGCGCAATGCCGGCGCCACAGAAGCAAACACACCGGTAAGGGTGGCCAACAGCAAGGCCATTAAAAACAGGCGCGGCTCAATGTTGAGCACAAACATGGCGGAACCATCCGGGTTTCTCTGGGTTTGCTCCCACAACTTCAAAGCCGCGAGACCCATCAGCGCACCCATCATCGACCCGCCCAAGCCCATCAGACCGCCTTGCATTAAAAACACACTGAGAATTTGCAAGCGGGTGGTGCCCATGGCGCGGAGGATGCCAATTTCACGGGACTTTTGAACCACCACAACCACCAGCACACTGGCAATACCGAAGGCCACAGACAAACCCACAAAAAAACGGATGGTGGTGTTGGCCGTGGTTTGCGCACGGATGGCGGTAAAAAATTGCTCATTGGTTTT
>JBEIKS010000316.1:0-2480 GCA_040379625.1 Burkholderiaceae bacterium | reverse complement strand
CCAACTGTGTTCATTGCAGGTTTTCAATAACTGCCGGCACAGTCTGAAGGCAGAGGGTGAAACAACATCAAATTGCATTTCGCCAAGCTTTTCAATGTTGATGGGTTTCTTCTGTTCAAACAAATTCTGCAAACGCATTTTTCTTTCCTGCCCGTTGAAAAAGAAGCCGACATGCGACTCCCCATCGGTGGGGTCGTTGGTGGAGATCAGCACACCGGCCTGCGGGTTCAAGTTGAAAGCCAGATCAGCGGAGCTCAAGGTTTTGCTCCATTCCTGCTGCGCACGTTCGTTGCTGATCACGAAATCGTCTGTTGGAAAGCCGCTTCGCACCGGCAACCACGCCGCTTGTGTGTGGGCAATGTTGCCGTGTCTGTCGGCCGCCAGAATGTTCAAACCGGTAACAGCGTAAGGCTGCATTGCATTTTGTATTTCGCAGGCTGAGCGCACCCGCATCAAATTCAGAAAGGCTGTGATTTCATCCGACGGCCAGTGACCGGCCCAACGCAATGCCAGATGTTCTTCAGCGTGCTTGGTCAGTACGCCCGCAGCGTCGGACATCACCGGCCCGTGAACCGACCAACGCAGCGTTCTTTCTGTGGTGGGCCAGAATCGGCTTTTAAACCGCACCCGTGTGGGTTTGCTTTGCAAGTATTGCTCGGGTGTGAGGCGCACCAAATCTGAAGACGCTGCACGCAGATTGGTGCCGCCCCAGGCCACATCGGCATTTCTGCCCAAACCCACAACAGGTACCGCCGGAAACATCAGCCCCACCACTTTAAGTGATGGGCAGGAAATACCGACAGCCAACCAGACATTGGGCAGTTGCTGCCCCAAGTGCGGATCGCCTGCCAGCATGGGAAAACCGTTGCTGCAATGTTGCCCCGCCACAGCGATGCAGTTACTGCCACTGCGCGAAAGCATTAGCAGTTGCGAGCTGACAAGTGCTGCAGCGTTGTTCTGCGGGTTGTGTTTTGGGTGGCTGCCTGAGGCAAGCAGGCGTTGCCAGACATCATTGAAATGCGGTTCGTTGCGCAAGGGCAGCAGTGAAAAAAGAATTGGCCAATTCACATCCGTGCCGGTCAGTCGCCCGATGGCCAACAGTTCCTGCACAGTAAAAGCGTGGTGATGAAGATTGAGCAAACGGTCTTCGACACTGCGCTGCGTAATGCTGGCAACCGCATTCAAACCTTCGCAAAAGCCTTCCAGCCACAAGCGGGAAAACTCAGGCATGGCGTTCCACACCGCAGCGGTGGTTCTGGTGAAATCCAGCAAGCGGATGAGGTGATCGTATTTCAGGAATCAGGGGCCCGCGCATTCTGCCAACTTCCCGAGCGCCGCTTTGCGAAACAGCTGTATCTGGCTGCCGCGCAGGCTATAGACCGCTGCGCCCAACGCAAGTGCTGCGTCGCGGTCGTCGGTTGAAACAATATAAGGCACGCCGTAGGAATTCCAGCGAATGTCTGCGCCCGTGCGAAATCGCAAAGGCCATTTTTCAGGCGCTTTCGAGGCCGCCCTCAGGGCGTCATAATCACTGGCTTTAATAATGCACAACCTTTTTTATCGAAACTGATGAAAGCTCAAAAGCATGCTGAGTTTTCGGGAATCTCTGGCACGCAGTCTGCGCAGCAGTCTGGAAAAAAATACCTGTAGTTTCTCAATCATGGGGAGTTGCCTCTTTGGACGTAAACGGGGTTAATGATCGGTTTTAAAGCCAAAGTGTTTTGCATACCGCGGGCTCATTTTTGCCAGCGACAACACCATTAAAAAATCTGCTGTGTTGAAGTCCGGATCCCACGCAGGTTCGCCGCAAATTTTTGCGCCAATCCTCAAGTAGCCCTTGATCAGAGGAGGGGCCTCAACTTCCAGTTGTGAATTCAGGTGTTCTATTGGAAGCCTGTGCTTCGGAAACACCTGCATGGTGGGTTCAGCCAGATTCTCAGCTTTCAGCTTTTCATAGAGACTGGCTGCACTGTGTCCGCCATCTGACATACTGACGCTGGCGCAACCCACCAGATTCATGTAGCCACCCTGTTTCATGTATTCAGCCAGGCCAGACCACAGCATCATGATGGCAGCGCCTTTTCTGTAATCGCGGTGCACGCACGAACGACCTACTTCAACTGTATTCGGGCGCAGGGCTTCCAGTCGGTTTACAAAAAATTCGCTTTCTGAATACCAGCAACCAATTTCTCTGGCTTTCTGTGGCGTCAGAATTCTGTAGGTGCCCACGATTTCCCCAGTTACGGTGTCGCGCACAATCAGGTGGTCGCAATATTTGTCAAACACATCGCGGTCTATGCCACTGTTGCCCATGTTGGCGCCATATTCTTCGCTGAAAATTGAAAAGCGCAGGCGCTGGGCTGCAACAATGTCTTCTTCGTTGTCTGCAACCATGACTTCCAATGCGGCTTCACCGTTGTTGCGCGCTGGCGAGGCCAACCGGAACTGCGGGGTTTGAAATACTGAGCTGCTGTTCAATG
>JBEIKS010000315.1:0-2496 GCA_040379625.1 Burkholderiaceae bacterium | reverse complement strand
GCTCGAGCGCATGCGCCGCAGCAATCCCGAACTGGCGATCGATCCGATCGCGGTGACCCGCCACCTCACGGCCGAGGCCGGCCTCGCGTTCAGCGCGCTGACGCTGCACTACAACCTGTTCGTGGCGGGCGGCCTCGATGCCGGCTGCCTGCTGGCGCGATCGCTGACCGAGAAGCACAACCGCCGGCTGGGCCGGACGTTCCAACTGCTGGGGCTGATCAAACGTCTGGTGGTGATGACCCATCAAACCATTTACCTCGACGGCCCCAAAGAAAGCGTGCTCTCGCAAATCGCACAGATCTACCAACAAAACAGCAAGCCATCACACAACAACATGGAACAAGGATAACAAGCGCCATGAAAACTCAAAAACTTTTCACAACCAACCGCCTCATGATGCTGACCACCACCTGCTTTGGGGTTTGGGCGAGTTTCTTTGAAATCAACCAAAGCGCTGTTGCACAAGGTCAGATCATTGCTGCAAAAAAAACCCAGTATGTTCAAGTGGTAGATGGCGGGGTACTCAAAGCGCTGCATGTCAAAGAGGGGCAACGTGTTACAAGTGGCCAATTGCTTGCGGTTTTGTCGCCCAACCGCGCAGATGCAATGGTTGATGAAATCAAAGATCAGCTTAAGATTTTAAATATTTCAAAAATCAGAACATCGGCCGAAATGCAGGGTATTGCGCCAGACTTTAACCACGCAGAAAAAGAAAATGCGATGTATGTACTGCCACAGAAAAGGCTTTATGAACAGAACAGACGCCTTCAAAAAGCTGAAGTTGATGGTTATCTCGCCGCCTTGGTTCTGGCCAGGGAGGAAGTGGAACAAAGTTCAAGACTCTACCAACAGGGCGACATCGGAAAATCCGAGTTAATGAGAGTACAGCGCCAAGTCATTGAACTGGAGCAACGTATGCAGAGCGGTATTGAAAACAGAAGAGCGGAAGCTGGCAAGGAAATGAACCGGATTCATTCTGAAATTGCCGTGCTGGAAAACCGCCTTCGTGAAAAAATGGATGTACTGCGCTACACCCATGTTTATGCAATGGAGACTGGCGTGGTGCGCGATCTGAAAAACGGTACCACGGGCGCTGTTTTTCGCCCGGGTGACGAACTTCTTCAAATTACCCCGTCAGAAAGTGAATTGATAGTAGAAGGCAAGTTGGTACCCACCGAGGTATCGTTGGTAAAGGCCGGGCAACCCGCCAACCTGAACTTCGATACCTTTGAATTCGGACGCTACGGGCACCTGAAAGGCCATGTTTCATACATCAGCCCCGACACACTGACAGAGCAAGGGCCTGGCGGCAATGCCTACACTTTCTACCGTATCAAGATCAGCATTGATGCAGAGCAAGACAACAAAAGGATAGATCTGAGAAAACTAAAAACCGGCATGACCGTCAGCGCAGACATACAGACAGACAAACGAACCCTGTTGTCTTATCTGGCTGGGCCAGTCGGTAAGAGCCTTTCACGGTCTCTGGGCGAAAAATAAAAAAAGGGCGGATAAAATACCCGCCCTCCCTTTCATCACCTACTGCATGCGCAATGATTATTTGTAACCTCTTGTAGACAGCGCATCGGTCAGATCATTGGAAATGCTGAACTGCCCAACATAGAGGTACATGATCACACCGCCCATCAAAATCAACAACATTGCATTCATGGCCTTGGTCACCTTCTCAATCTGCCTTCGAATCTGCTCGCCCTCTGTGGTTCCCAGTTTAATGACCAATTTGTCAAAGTGAGCGGTGTGGCGAATACTCGACGACAGTTTCGCCAACAGTGAAGCCCCCAGCAACCCCTTGGAAAAGGCATCAATATACTCGGAAGGTGTATTGTTCAAAGAAAGAAGCACACGGTTCAAATGCCAACGCATCCAAGCGGAAGAATTCGGCACCAAGGCCCTGATGCACTCTGTGAGCGTCATACCGCTTTGCAGCAGTACCGCCATTGAGCTGAAAAGTATGGAGACCTGGAAATCACGGTAGATGGAAAACGGTACCAGCATAGGGCAAACAGGAAACAGCAACATGCCAGTTGAAACCGGTATTTGTTCCAAACGTGAACGCAGATAACCAAACCAGCGTGGCAGGGAGTATGAAAACAAACAGATCAACAATGCGACAGCAATAAAAGTTAAAACACCATGCTGCGCAATGTATTCACAAATGGAACGAACGCTTTGGTTAAACGGTGTCCAGACCTTGGGGGGTGACATCTTTATCATGATGGGCAAACTTTGTGTGGCCATCACCCAACTGAAACCTGCAATACCGGGCAGCAATATCAACGGAGGAATGATTGCCTTTTTAATGATGCCTTTAACCAAAGTCTGCTCTCGAATGGAAGCCGCCATAATTCGGAAAGTCTCGGCCTTGTTCTTGCTGTAGTCCACCGCAATAAGCATTAACTTGTCAGAGGCTGGCATGGCAGCACCAATAATGCTGCTCAAACGAAAATCTTCACCGCGAACAAGCACTTTCAGCAT
>JBEIKS010000314.1:0-2504 GCA_040379625.1 Burkholderiaceae bacterium | reverse complement strand
GTCGCGGCTGGGCACATAGGCCTCAGGCTGGTAGTAATCATAGTAGCTGACGAAATATTCCACTGCGTTGTTTGGAAAAAACTCGCGCATTTCCGAATACAGCTGTGCCGCCAGCGTTTTATTGGGTGCCAACACCAACGCTGGTTTGCCGGTTCGCGCAATGACATTGGCCATGGTGAACGTTTTACCGGAGCCGGTAACGCCCAACAGGGTCTGAAAAAGCAGACCGTCGTCAATGCCTTGTACGAGCGCGTCTATGGCTGCGGGCTGATCGCCAGCGGGCGCATAGGGCTGATACAGCTGGAAAGGACTACCAGGGAAGGTTATAAAACCCGGAGACATCGTCGGAAAAGTGGTTTCGCTAAAGACGTATTATCCAAGGCATTAAAAAAAATAACCAGACTTGACTTTTCTGTAAATTTTTGAAACTCCGTTGTTTTTTTTTAGGTGTTTTTCAAAAAACGAGGCGGGTAGTGGGTTTGCGGGGAGGGTGGTGTTACCCAAGCTACCCCGATTTGCAAAGAAAAAAAATATGGTTATAATTTCGTTCTCTGTTCCCTGATAGCTCAGTCGGTAGAGCGACGGACTGTTAATCCGCAGGTCCCTGGTTCGAGTCCAGGTCGGGGAGCCAAAATTCAAAGCCCCACGTAGAAATACGTGGGGCTTTTTGGCGTTTGGGGTGTTTGAAACGCCTTTGTTCGCAGATGCTTCAATGTTTTTCACGCGGCAAATCCAATTAATTCAGTACCGAAGTCGGATTGCCTTTTTTCCAAGCAAAAATTCAACACAACAAGCGCTGCACCAGCGGATGTTGCACCTTCTTTTCCGTGCCCACCACGTAAAAATGTTCCATCACGCCATCGCATACTCCTAATCTTTCCACAGCGTAGTGTTCCAGCAAATCATCGTGCACCCATTCTGCAACTGGGAAAATGCCCATGCCGCCAGCGCCGAATATTTTCAGCAGGGCGCTGTCTTCGAATTCCCCCACAATCCTGGGTTGTACTGCGTGTTGTTCAAACCAGTGATCTAACCGTGCGCGCACTGCGTTGTTTGCAGTGGGCAGCAGCACTGGGGCGTCTGTCAGGCTGATTGGAAAGTGTTTTTTCAGAGGCTTGACGAGAGCAGGCGTTGCGTACCAGGCGATTTTTGAAGAACCCACCGGGTGGCTGTACAACTTGATGTTGGCGGTATTGGGGGCGGGCCGGTCTGACAGCACAATGTCTAGCCGGTGCAGGGCAAGCTCGCCCAGCAAGTCATCAAAAGCACCCTCGCGGCAAAGCAGACGCAAGTTGGGTTCCTGCAAGGCGGGTTGTAGCAGGCGGTGCCCCACCAGTTTCGGTATACCTTCCGAAACACCCACTGCCAAGCGCAGGGAAGGTAGGCTCATGGCATCCCTCACCCTTGCTGGCAGCGCTTCACCCAACTGGAAAATCTGGTCTGCTTGCTGCAGGGCAGCCAGGCCGGCTTCAGTCAAAACCAAACCACGCCCCGCAGGTTTGAACAAGGCATAGCCCAAAGAACGTTCCAGTTCCCGCACTTGTGCGCTCACGGTTTGAACCGCCATTTCGAGGCGATGCGCGGCACGGGAAATGCCACCTTCTTTCGCCACCACCCAAAAATAGTAAAGATGCTTGTAGTTGAAGGGTATGCTCATGTTCAGGTTTTTTAAGAGTGTCTGTCACAAATTATCTGCTTTTTAAGGGGTGGTCGGAGCTCTATCTTGGTGCTCGAATCCGCCCAAAGAGGGCAGATGTGTGAACGATGTTTTCGCTTTGCTTCCGGCTTGGGAAATTGATCGTAAGTCGTGTGGTTTGACTGACCTAAGGAGGTCTTGTAATGGGTGCATTTGACATGGTTTTTTCGGGTCGCTTCAAGCAGATGACAGACAGTGCCAACCGCTTGTTGTTACAAATTGAAAACGGTGTGTTCCCGAAAACCTTTGAATGCGACATCTCTGAACGTGAAGGGGCACAACTTGAAATGTCGCTCGCGGTGAAGAAGGCGATGGATGCCTTGTTGGCGAAAGTGGCGGAACTGGAAACCGAAAACACCCTGAAAGCGAAAAATCTGGATGCCTTTGTTGAGGCACAGTCGCAAATGAGCGTGCAGCACAACCAGTTCGGCATTATTTCCCACAAAATTGATGAGTCGAAGTTTGCCGGTCAGTTCAGGGACATGGCGAAAAATGTGAATGACATGGTGCAGGCGCACATTGATGTAAAGATGCGCATGGTGGATTTGGTCACGCAGTACTCCAGCGGTGTATTTACCGACACCATGGCGGTGTTGCCCGGCGAGAAAAAACGCGTGTCTGATGCGGTGCAGGCCGCCAAGGCCATCATGGAATTCAATGCCACGGAATTGTCCAAGTTTGTTGCCGAGCAAGCGCAAATGAGCGTGCAGCACAACCAGTTCGGCATAATTTCGCACAAAATTGACGAGTCGAAGTTTGCCGGTCAGTTCAGGGACATGGCGAAAAATGTGAATGACATGGTGCAGGC
>JBEIKS010000313.1:0-2524 GCA_040379625.1 Burkholderiaceae bacterium | reverse complement strand
CCACCGGCACTGATGCTGGCCATGCCCAAATCCTTGAGCTCTTCAATTTCAAGATTCGTTGCATTCGATGACGCTGCCTTGGATGCTGGTGAACTGGCGCTCGCTCCTTGAGCAGCCGGCATCAGCCCCATCGAGGCTGGCGCTGCAGTTTCCTGACTGACGGCGCGCAGACCTGACTCTGCAGACTCGGTGGTCGGACGGTGTTGGGTTTCAGCAGCAACCTCGGTGACCTCGCCGGCAGGCAGCCTGGCTTCGGAGAGTTCTGCAACCAGTACCTTGGCAGGTCCGGCAGGCACGTCTCCACCGGCCAGCTCCGCTGTGTCTGAAATAACCCGGTAAACAGGCGCATTGGCCAAGCGTACGGAAGTCTGCTGTTTTGAAACGGACTCAGGTTTCAAGGCATATACAGTTGCCACAAAACCAAACAACAAGACAGTCAGGATGAAACTCATTTTGGGAAGAAAAAATCTGGCCATATCCGATGCGTCAATAGGTCAACAGGGTGAATAGAGAAGGTTTTGCAAAGGTTAGCACAACCTTTAACTTATTAAGTAACACCGCAGAGGGATAAGTTCGATACAAAGCACACGCTTTTTAGGGGAGGGGCAGGCGAACAGGTGCAAGGCTGCCGGCGCGGTGCGGAATTCCGTTTTTATCAAGCTTGGCAACATGCACCTGCCAACTGATCTGCCCTGCCTTGCCGATCAGCAACTCCAAGGCCCACCCGGTGTTGGTGTCTTCATCTTCAAAACCATTGAATACAAAATTGCCCAAGCTGTAAAAAATCGGTTTGTTTTTATAGATTTCAATATTTTGCGTGACATGAGGATGTCCGCCCACCACCACGTCTGCGCCGTTGTCCAACATAAAATGCGCCAGTCGCACTTGATCTTGCGAGGCCATGGGTTCGTATTCCCAACCCCAGTGCGGCATCACAATAACGAAATCGGCCTTGTAATGCGACTTGGCACGCGCAATGTCCTGTGCAATAAAATCGGGGTCCGCCCAAGCCACGCCAGGCCTGTCATCCAGCGCTTCAAAACTGCGGGGTAAAAATGCATCGTAGGCCAGCAAGGCGATGCGTTTGTCTTTGTCCAGAAACACCGGTTCGTGGGCTGAGCGTATGTTCTTTCCACCGCCCACGGCCTTCAGGCCTGAGCGCTCTATCAAATCAAGCATGCCGGAAAACGCGACATCGCCGTAATCACCACTGTGATTGTTTGCCAGCGAGACCACCTGAAAATACTGACTCACAGATTTCAAAACCCGCGGATGGGCCCTGAATGTATAGGGTTTTTTCTCTTTGGTTTTGGCATGGCCCACATAGCATTCCAGGTTGGCAATGTTTACATCCGCGGATTTGAACAAGTCGTGAAAGTGGCGAAACGGATTGCGCCCCTGGCGGATCAATTCACCGGGCACTTCAGCCAGCATCACATCACCGACAAACACCATGCGAAAGTCGCCGGTTTGCCCCAATGCTGCCGTTTGCAAACCAAAAAGCAACAGCAAAATTCCAGCCCAGCGGCTCATGGCATGCCCTTGTTTTTTGCAGTTGATGGGGCATCGCAAACCCACCGGCACTGGTAGGTCAGTTCGTATTCCATGCGCTCTGAATACACCCTGTTAAGGGTTGCTGATGCTTGGCAGTCTTGCTCCGAGAGAATTTTTTCAGCCGCATGAACCAATGCGAAACGGTCTTTGCTGCCGTGGTAATAGACGTAGGTTTTTAGCTTGTTGGCGGGCACCAACCACTGCGCTGCAAACCGGAAACCGCTGGGGGTGTCCCATTTTTCAAGCACATAGGCGTCTGTGCTGGCTTGAACCAGCAACTGCTTTTCCAATTGACCAGAGCCAACGGTGCAATCAATGTGAGCGGCCTTGACAACCCCCACCGGGCTGCAAAGCATGCACAACACGACCAGTGAATGGCGTAGGATTATTGGCAAGGCGGGTGTCTGTCCGCCGCAGGCTTGAGTTGATTCAAAATACGCAACTCCATCAGCCCTCTTGGCACTCTGCCCTGGCCTTCTTGCAGGCCCGGCCGATGGCATCCATCAAGCCCAGCGCCTCAGCCACAGAGACAGTGACGCGCACTTCATGCCCTTGATCGTCGTGCATTTCAAAGCGGATCCGGCCCTGACCGTTGCTGTGAACACCCCAGTGATCGGCATGATGTGCGCTGTTGGGCGCGGCGGTGACAGTTGCCATGTTGCTTCCTCTTAAACACAAAATTCAAGTGTTTTGAGGATACGCCGAAGCCCACAAAAACGTCAATTTTTTAGCGCTTCATTCGAGCAGTGACCTCTGCAACACGCTGACCAAACAAACGGGCGGTTTCAAGATCGCCTGGCAACATTTCGTCTGGGCTAGCATCAGAAGGCGACTGTGCCATGGCACCGGAGAATGAACCCATGAAGTTGATGTCGTTGCGCTGCGCTGCTTTGCTGTTGGCCGGCAACATTCCTGTACCCACCCAAATGCCGCTGTGCTGCATTGCCAGCGTGAACAAATAATGCAATGT
>JBEIKS010000312.1:0-2535 GCA_040379625.1 Burkholderiaceae bacterium | reverse complement strand
AGCAGCAAGGCGAGTACGGCAATCACCCACAGCAAATGTTTTGCGTTGTAGGGCGATGGCAGTGTCCACTGCCGTGGCAGGGGTACCGCCAGCTTTTCAAATGGCTGGTTTGTCATCGCTAAACTTCCGTCTTTATGCATAACGCAAACCGCTGATTTCAGGCTCGCTAAAACGCGGTTTTGCAGATTCTTCTTTGGTGTGGCCGTGGTATAAGACCCGAGCTTGTTCGTGAGTAAATTCTTCGGGTGAACCGTCAAACACCACGCGCCCTTCCCTCATGCCTACAATGCGGTCGGCAAACTCGCGCGCCAACTCCACCTGATGCAAACTGCACAGCACAGTGGTGCCGTGCTCGCGGGCGGTTTCCCGGATCAGGCTTAAAATATCGGCGGAGATTTTCGGGTCCAGACTGGCCACAGGCTCGTCCGCCAGCACCACTTCCGGATTGAGCATGAAGGCGCGTGCAATGCCAACGCGTTGCTGTTGCCCGCCAGACAAATCGCCGGCACGCCGCTGCAAATGCTCTGGCAGCAAACCCACACGCTGCACCAGTTCACAGGCGCGTTGGCGGTCTTGTGGTGAAAACCAACCGGCCAGCGCACGCAACAAGCTAACCTGCGGCAAGGCACCGGCCAAAACGTTGGTGGCCACTGACAAACGCGGTGACAGGTTAAAGTGCTGGTGCACCATGGCCACGCGTTTTCTCATCTGCTGCCTGACAGCCGCATTCATCGCCACGGCGTCGATGAACACCTCACCGCTCGAAGGCTGCACCAAACCATTGACCGTGCGCAGCAAGCTCGATTTACCTGCACCGGAAGGCCCGAGAATGACGCAGAACTGCCCCTTCGGAATATTCAATGACACCTCGCAAAGTGCTTTGCTGCCATCGGCCCAGGTTTTGGAAACCACATCGAAGCGAATCATGAGCTATCTCCTTGTACTTCAGATGAAGTGAATCAACGCTGGCTGGATTTTTTAAGAATGTCTTGCTTGACCTGATCAGTCACCAAATCAAACAACTTGCCCGCAGCTGCCATTTCTTCTTCGCTTACATTCGATGTGTAGGCGTCCACCTTGGTACCGCCATAACCACGGATCTGGTCTTTGCTGATGCCAGGCAATGTGTGCACTGTGTTGAAGGCTTCGCGCAATCTGGCTTTGATGGCGGGTGTTACTTTCGGGTTAATGGCCAGCGGCGGATACGGTATGGCGCTGCTTTTGGTAATCACCTTAACCTTGCTGGGGTCCAGTGCCTTGGCATTGACTGCTTTTTCAAAGGAATCAAAAGAGGCACCACCTACATCCACAAGGCCTTCAGCCAATGCGTTAAGTACGTTGGCATGGCTGCCGGCCATGTTGATTTTTGCGGCGTCCTGGGCAGGCTTGACACCGTTTTGCAACATCATGGCCACAGGCACATTGAAGCTTGAGGTGGAATTAACATCGCCCAAGGCAATGCGCTTGCCTTTAATGTCCGCCAGTGTATTGATGCCACTGTCTGTTCTTGCAAAAATGCCAGAGTAATAAACCGATGTACCGCCCCTCACAGCCAATGCCAACAATTCGGCACAACCGCGCGCTTTGGCTTGCAGGTAACTAACAGGCCCATAAAAAGCGATTTCTGCTGTACCGGCACACATGGCTTCAACAACTGCGGAATAGCTCTGCCCCACCTTAATGTCGAAGTTCAGACCCGTGGCCTGTGTAATTGCGGAGAACACCGGTTGGAAATCTTTCTTTGTACCGTCTTCCGTACCACCATCGGCGGGTATCAACACCACTCGCAAGGGTTTGGCAACACTGCCGTCGTTGGCAGTCTCTGCAAATGCAGGTATGGAAAAGGACAAAAGAGCCGCTGACAGCAGCAACAGCGAACGCTTCAAAACAACACGGTGCAACATGAACAATTCCTTCCATCAATTCACTTCATTTGAATTGGCGAAGTCTATGGTTGCTTTGTGATTGTTTGATGACAGAAAAAAGTGTTTTTTAACGACTGGGCGTAGCGGTAAATAAATCCTTAAAGAAACTGTCACTTCCCTGAAACATTCTTTTCTTAAAGTAAACCCGTTACAAAACAACCAATGGTCATCATGCAAGAAGAATCATTGAACAGCATTTCAACATTCCGAACCCCACAGTTCCGGCTGGCCTCACCAGAACGCAGCAACGGTGAAGCCGCATTGGAAGTGATGGTTGCAGACTGCGAAGAAGACATTGTTGCAGCCCAGCGCCTGCGCTTTTCCATCTTCAGCGAAGAATACGGCGCCAACATGGGCAACAGCGGCATAGACCGCGATGTGTTTGACAAATATTGCGATCACCTGATTGTGCGCGACACCGTGACCGGCGAAATCGTCGGCACTTACAGAATTCTGACACCCCAAAAAGCCAGAGAAATTGGTTGCTGGTATTCAGAAAGCGAATTTTTTGTAAACCGGCTGGAGGCCCTGCGCCCGAACACGGTTGAAGTGGGTCGTTCGTGCGTGCACCGCGATTACAGAAAAGGCGCTGCCATCATGATGCTGTGGT
>JBEIKS010000311.1:0-2550 GCA_040379625.1 Burkholderiaceae bacterium | reverse complement strand
TCTGTTTCATTTACCACGGGTGAAATATCGTTTTCAGGCAAAATTTCATCCACCTCAACCGCAAGGTCGGTGCTGTCCTGAAGTTCCTTTTTCTCTCGCAGTGACGTGTGGCAGTCGGGGGCAATTCGCACCGGCATCTTCGTCATTCGCGAAAGCCGGTTTGCAAAAACATCAAGCGTCCAGGAAGCGTCAATTTCCGAGTGGTTAAAAATAATCTTTTCATAAAAGGCATCAGGCAATCTTTCGCCTTCCCGTACAGGAATTGCCTTTGCACCAATCCAGGGCTGGCTGGCTTTGCGGAAAACCTCGCCCTGCACTTGCTGTTTTGCCGCTTTGTCGTTGAAGTCCCGACCACCCCGTATGGTTTCGTTGTCTGTGGGCAAGCGAGACATCATGACATCGGGTACAGCCTTCAACCCCGCTTCATGAGGAAACGGTGATGACGCCTTCAAGAAGTTTGTGGAGCAAGCCGACAGACAAACCAAACAGGCTGAAAGGACGAGACATTTCTTCATGCTTGAGACCTCAGTCATTTACAGTCCTCGGATTGATCGCCCATGCGGGTTACGCGGAACAAAGGCGGGATATTGTTGTAGAGGCAGGCCTCCAAGGGGAAAGTCGAGTTTTTAATGGAAGAGCTGCCCAGAAGCTGGCGAATGGCGGAGGGAAAATCACCACGGAATTTATTGGCGCCCTCAACAAGAACATAGCGCTCGGCATCCCAACGGAAGCTGTACCCCATTCTGGTGGCCCAGCGCTTTAATGAAACATCGATTTGTCCGTCGTCCTGGCGCAGGTCCCATTCCTGTTGCGGACCGGCAGGTTCAGCGCCGTTGGGGGTTGCTGCGTCGGCATTCACAGGAGTTGACTCAGGTTCTGTTGCCACAACAGGCACCACTTCACGCACCGGGGCGGAGCTTGGCCTGGGGGCGAGCCTTTCGGAGCGCGAAGGACGAGCGACTCTTTCATGGTAGGAGAGAGGAAAAACTTCCAGATCGGCAGATGCGGTCCAGCCTGCTGAACCCACCATCAACAAGCCAAGACCAAGCGCAGCCCTTGCATGCACAAAACACCCCATGACAACTCCCTAAACAAGTCTCTCAACCACGAGAATCATTATAGAAAGTTGGAAATGCGGGAGGCATCACCCTGCGGGGTGGTATCTATTCCTGATTGAAAACCGTTTCTGAATAACCGGACGCCAACCGGGTGAGCAGCAGGCTCTGGCTGTTTACTTTGCGCATTGCACGCGACTTCTGCCGGGTGTATTTGCCCAGAGCATCCATTTGCCAAGCCAGTTGATTGTCGGCCAAGTGTGCTTTCAAGCCTTCGTCAATGACGCGTTTTTTCAGTTTTTTATCCAGCAGTGGAAACGCAATTTCCACACGCCTGAACAAGTTTCTGTCCATCCAGTCTGCACTCGACAAATACACATCTTCCTGCCCGTCGTTGTAAAAATAATAAATGCGGCTGTGTTCCAGAAACCGGCCAATCACCGAACGGACCTTGATATTTTCAGACAAGCCCTCCACCCCCGGGCGCAGTGCGCACACCCCCCGGATAATGAGGTCTATCTTCACCCCGGCGCGGCTGGCTGCATACAACTCACTGATGGTGTGGGGCTCAAGCAGGGCATTCATGCGGGCCATGATCTTTCCCTTGCGCCCCTGCTTCACATGCTCGACTTCATTGCGGATGGCTTGCACCACTTTCTTTTGCATGTTGAAAGGCGACTGCCACAGGTGGTTCATGGCTCGCATTTTTCCCAAGCCGGTGAGTTGCTGGAACAGTTCATGAACATCCATGCAAATTTCCGGATTCACAGTGAACAAACCGAAGTCTGTGTACAACTTCGCGGTTCTTGGGTGGTAGTTTCCCGTGCCCAAATGAACATAACGTTTCAAGGTACTTTTGCCTTCGGAATTTTTTTCCCGCCGCACCACCAACAGCATTTTTGCGTGGGTTTTATGACCCACCACACCATAAATGACATGGGCACCGACGCGCTCCAGTTTCGCGGCCCAGCGGATGTTGGCTTCTTCATCAAAGCGCGCCATCAGTTCCAGCACCACCGTCACTTCCTTGCCATTGTTGGCCGCAGCCACCAAGGCATCCATCAAGACAGAGTCGTTGCCAGTTCTGTAAATGGTCTGCTTGATGGCCACGACATCCGGGTCGGTGGCGGCGCGCTTCAAAAACTCAACAACTGGACTGAAAGACTGGTAGGGGTGATGCAACAAAATATCCTGGCGGGCAATTGCCTTGAAAATATCAGGTTCGTTGGCCATCTCGCCCGGCATGCCCGCTGAAAATGCAGGAAATTTTAGATCGCTGCGGTCTACCCAATCGGCGACCTGCATCAAGCGCATCAGGTTTACGGGTCCATTGACTCGGTACAAATTGCTCTCGCCGAGGTCAAATTCTTTCTTCAACCGGTCTGTCACCTCCGGCGTCATTTTATCGGCAATTTCCAGGCGTACGGAATCACCGAAATTTCGCTGCGACAACTCGCCCTGAAGCGCCACACGCAAGTTCGTTATTTCCTCTTCG
>JBEIKS010000310.1:0-2603 GCA_040379625.1 Burkholderiaceae bacterium | reverse complement strand
TCTTCAATTTGCCCGGTCTGGGTGAAAAAGTCAGTTTTCTTACGCAATTGGTCATTCGTGAAGACGCCCATTTGCTGTTTGGTTTTTTGACCGAAGATGAACGCATGGGTTTTCGTGAGTTGGTCAAGGTCTCTGGTGTCGGTGCACGAACCGCTTTGGCGGTGTTGTCAGGTTTGAGCATCGCAGAATTGCGTCAGGCCATTGCACTGCAGGAAGCCGGTCGCTTGACGCGCGTACCCGGCATTGGAAAAAAAACCGCTGAACGCATACTTCTGGAACTCAAGGGAAAACTGGCAGACGCCTTGCCCGCTGCAGGTGGCGGGCACAGCCAACCCGATACGCGTGCGGAAATTGTTCAGGCCTTGTGTGCGCTGGGTTATTCTGAAAAAGAAGCCCTCGTGGCCGCCAAGGCAGTCCCGGGTGAAAGCTCGGTCACCGACGGCCTGCGACTGGCACTGAAATCACTGATGAAATAAGCACAATGATAGAACCCGACCGCCTGATTTCCCCAAAAGCCTCGTCACCCAACGAAGAAGCCTTCGAACGCGCCTTGCGCCCGAAAGTGCTGTCCGATTATGTGGGGCAGCAAAAAATTCGCAACCAGCTTGATTTATTCGTCGCCGCGGCACGCGGACGTCAGGAAGCACTCGACCATGTGCTGCTGTTCGGTCCGCCGGGTCTGGGGAAAACCACGCTGGCCCACATTATTGCCCGGGAAATGGGCGTGAACCTGCGTCAAACTTCCGGCCCCGTGTTAGAGCGACCCGGCGATCTGGCCGCGTTGCTCACCAATCTGGAACGCAACGATGTTCTGTTCATTGATGAAATTCACCGTTTGTCGCCCGTGGTGGAAGAAATTCTTTACCCTGCACTGGAAGACTATCAAATCGACATCATGATTGGCGAAGGGCCGGGGGCGCGTTCGGTCAAGCTCGACCTGCAACCGTTTACATTGGTGGGCGCAACCACCCGGGCTGGCATGCTGACCAACCCGCTGCGCGACCGCTTTGGCATTGTCGCCCGGCTTGAGTTCTACACCCCCGAGGAATTGTCGCGGATTGTCACCCGCTCTGCAGGTCTGCTCAATGTGCCCATCACACCGGAAGGCAGCCTTGAAGTAGCCAAACGCTCACGCGGCACCCCCCGCATTGCCAACCGCCTGTTGCGGCGGGTGCGCGACTATGCACAGGTTCGCGCGAACGGAGAAATCAGCCTCGAGGTGGCGGACGCGGCACTGTCCATGCTGGACGTGGACAGCCTGGGGCTGGACCCCATGGACAGGCACCTGTTGTTGTCAGTGATTGAAAAATTTGATGGTGGACCGGTCGGGGTGGACAACCTTGCGGCAGCCATCGGCGAAGAACGCGACACCATTGAAGATGTGCTGGAACCCTACCTGATTCAACAAGGGTATTTACAACGCACACCCAGAGGCCGCATTGCCACTGTGCATGCCTACCGGCATTTCGGCGTCACACCACCGAAGAGCGCGAACGGTTCAGACTCCGCTGCACTCTTCGATTAAAACCCGATACGTCCGAAACCTTTCAGGAAGCGGGTGTTTCCACTTTTGGCTTGCGCGCCTTGGCAGGGGCTTTCTTCTCAGAGGCTTGGGCTCTGGCCTCTTCCACCGCAACCGACTTGGGCACTGGTTTTTTAGGCGCCACGCGTCCCACCACCAAAGTCTCCAACTCTGCCAACGCTTCGCCCGTGTAAACCGCGAGGCGCTGCAAATGCGGCAAGGCGTTGTAATCCCCGGTGAATGCCAGGTTGAACTGACCAGAATAGGTGACCACGGTGATGTTGAGCGCCTGTCCGTGCGGAATCAGGGAAATGGGGTAGAACTGCTCCAACTTGCAGCCCCAGAAATACAGGTCTTTGTCCGGCCCTGGCACGTTGGAAATCACAACGTTGAAAATAGGACGTCCCACACCGCCCAACCCCGTCATCAGTTGCAACATCATCGGGCTCATCAACAACATGGTGTAGTTGTTCAAACCTGCTTTCGGCATGGTTTGCAAATGGGCCTTGCCCGCCTGCGTCGATTCCCGAATGGCTTTCAGACGCGCCAAAGGGTCTTCAATGTCGGTGTACAAGTAAGCGGAGATAAAGCTGATGGCATTGCCGCCGGAATCGTCGTCTGCGGGGCGCACGGAAACAGGCAAGCCAGCCATCAGAGAGGTTTTCGGCAGCGCGTTTTGTTCTTTCAGGTAACGGCGCATGGAGCCCGAGCAGATGGCCAGCAAAATGTCATTGACACTGACACCGGCTTTCTCGGCCAGGCTCTTGATGCGGCTCAACTCATAGTGCTGTGTGGCCACTCGGCGTGCGCCAGACACTTTTCCATTGAGAATGGACTTGGGACCAGAAAATGGGTGGGCCAAAGCCGGATTTTCTTTCTTGACCGCCTCTTTTCCCAAAGTAAACAATGCCTTGGCAACATCAGGCATGGAGGCAGAATTGGCCTTTGCGACATTCCACCACTGTTTGGCCTGTTCCACCAAAGGCAGGGGAGCACCTTTTTTACCCGGAGACTTGACGCCGGAAGACCAGAACGCGGGCAATTCCATGCTTTCGGCCACGCTGGTTGAAAAAATGCGGTT
>JBEIKS010000309.1:0-2621 GCA_040379625.1 Burkholderiaceae bacterium | reverse complement strand
GGGTCTGCGCGGTACAAAATTTCCAAGGTGTTGTTCACAACATCCAGCGCCCAAATGGTGTCGTCGCCTTTGGTAGAAAAGAACACAAAATTGTCGTGGTACCAAATGCCCTCGCCACCGTCAAAAATAGCGGTGTCGGCAATTCGGTTTTCGCTTTGTGGCGAACGTGGGTTGGCTGCGTCTACCCAAGTGACCGGCTGAGGCGCGTTTACAGCACCTGCCAAACCAGCCCCACCCACTTTCAGCACCTGCAGTTTGCCGGCTTGCAATTTGGCACGGGGTTCGTTGACAGGCCAGTCTTGGTTGGTAGGAATAAAGCGGTAGAAGCGCCCATCTGGCGAGTCTTCTGTCATGTACAAAAGCCGGCGCGCAGCGTCAATGGCCACCGCCTCGTGTGCGAACAAACCCAATGCGGGTTTTGCCACCGCAGTCAGTTTGCCAAACGGGTCACATTCCCACACCAAGCCTGCCGGTATTTCTTCGCAAGACAACCAAGTGCCCCACGGGGTAATAACACCAGCACAGTTGAATGTGGTGTTGGACAAAATTGAATACGCATCCACCACCGTACCGGCCCGGTTAAAGCGCAACGCACTGGCACCGCCCATACCAGGCACAAAGGTAATTTGATTGGTCAGCGGCGCCAACTGTGGCTGCTGAAAACCGATGGTGGCCACGCCTGGCACCTCGCTGTTGGAGCAGTAAATCCAACCGCCATCAGACAGTGGCAGAACACCACCGCCATCGTTAAAAATATGCCAGCGAAAACTGCCGCCCGCCACCGGCGGCTGGTTGTTAATGGCAACTACCCGGGTGGAAAACCCCGCCGGGGTGCGCACGCCATTGGCGTCCGGATCTCGCAACGGACCAATGTTGCCAAACAAAGGACGCGTGGCCAGCCCGGCAGCAACCGCCCTGTTGTCTACGGGCACAACCGTGGGGCCTGTGCTGCCGCTTTCACCGCCACAGGCTGTCAGTAAGGGCGCACACATGGCGCCACCTGCTGCAAAAAACAGGGTTTGCAGCAAACGGCGGCGCGCCGGTTGGTGCGAGGGGTAAATCAATTGCTGTTTCATGACAGACATCCGGTTGCAACTTGGTATCTTACATTGTAAACAAATCAATTGAAATTCAGGTGACAATTGTGTGACAGTCTCATTGCATGAAAAAATGATTTGCGAATTTAGGAGCTTAGGCAGTCAGGAAGCAAGCTTAAGACTCAAGCAAGACATTGCCGACGCCTTGGTCTTTCAAGTATTTTTTCAGCGCGTCGAAGTCTGGTAACTGAATTCGTTGTGAGTCCATGGAATCACGAACTTCCCACATGGGTGTGTTGCCGCCGTCTGTCTTTGTGCTTGGCACTGGAGCAACCGCGAAATAGTGCTCGGGGCGATGTGCAATCATTCGTTTCCCGGAACACGCACCACCCGTCAGAGCGGCAAGTTGCATATGCTTAAATTTCCCCACTGGGATGTTTGCAGAATTCGCAGCAGGAACAACCCAGCTATTTAACAGTATTGATAAGACATCAATCTCGACGCCGTTCATTCTTTTCGAAATTAACCCATGCGCCTTTGCATCATCCTTTAAATTCAATACCTTATCAATTTCGAACAAAATATCTTCATGTCCAGTAGCGTCTGTGTTTAAACCAGAGTTTTCTAAAATTTTATACCCCTCCAATACTTGCAGTGGACTTACCATACCAGGGCGCGAAAACAGATTGTTTATTGAATGGATGCCACAGGACAAACCATGCTGACGCTCTAAAGGGTTAGCCTCATCCCGTGTTGTGAATTGGTCTTTCAATTTTTCAATGTTGGCTTCAGTCAAACTTTTAGCCAACTCTAAAACTCTGTGGAGACGCCCGACAGAACCATCATCACGCTGAGCTGCATTACTAACGGCCTCAGTGATCTGACTGATCAATTGGTTGCCCGACAAATCTGATACTTCGGTGGGCTGCAGATGAGTAGGAGATCTCCCTGTGCCTACACTGCCGGTAAGTATAGAGTCCCAAACCTCAGGGATTGTTTGCAGGTGTTCGTTATACTCAAGAGGTAAATCAGTATCTTGAGTTTTGGCAGCGATCTTCTGCCCGTTAGGGTTGGCATGTACAGATTGCTGAAAGCCAGTCGACGCTCCGGCTTCCGGCCTATCTATTGTTTTTTTTTTATGATAATTGAACCCGACAAAACCTCAGCTTCCCAAGATGGTTCGCTTGAAGCATTTTGAGCCTCACTGGACCTTAAGTCTAAATTGGGATATGAGACTGGTCGCGGGAAAAGTCTTCCATGCAATTCTTCTGCTGCTTTTTCAAAGTCAGCCTTAAACGCACTGTCACCGTCGCCAGCTTTTAATTCTCCAGGAACTTGATCCCACAAAAATTTTATAAAGTCTTCAGAGTTTGAAGAAAGCGGAGAAGGTATAGACCTAGCGCTTCCACCTCGGCCAGCTGAACCAACCGCCCCCCCTTGTTCAGTAACGCCCGCTGACCCGGTGTCCACTTTCATGGGCAGATTGAGCGTTAGGCTCGAAGCACTACTATTGACTGGAGTTTTCAAAGCACTCAGCCATTCCTTCCTCTGGGCCTCTACTGTCCTTTCTGTAACTTGAGATTC
>JBEIKS010000308.1:0-2686 GCA_040379625.1 Burkholderiaceae bacterium | reverse complement strand
CATTCTTCTTGCAACATCGCGCAGTGATTCCGCATTTTTAAACGTCACAATGCCAGAAAAGGAAATGTAGAAACCCATCTCCATGCCTGCCTGAGCCACCTCCCAGCTTTCCGTGAAGCAATGCAGCACGCCCCCTACTCTGTCGGCGCCCTCTTCTTTCAAAAGCCGAATGGTGTCTTCGCTGGCTGAACGGGTATGCACAATGAGGGGTTTTTTTGCCGCTACCGCAGCCCGGATGTGTATCCGAAACCGCTCTCGTTGCCACTCAAGATCACCCTGCAAACGAAAATAGTCCAGGCCGGTTTCACCAATCCCGATGACTTTCTTGTCACTGGCGTTTGAAACCAGCCAGTCAATGTCTGGCTCCAAAGTGTCTTCGTAATCGGGGTGGACCCCAACGGTTGCAAACAAATTGGCGTGCGCATGCGCCAAATCGAGGACGCGGGGAAACTCTGTACGGGTCACGGAGATACAGAGCGCATGGGTGACTTGCGCAATTTTCATTCGGTCGAGCAAAACATCAACGTTTTCAGCGAGACCGGGAAAGTCAAGATGGCAATGGGAATCGATAAACACTAGAGGGTGGCAGTCTTTTTCAATGAAGACTGTATGTTACCAAGACTGGCCTCTATGCACACCATCAACTGTCTGGCCGATGGGTCTGGCCCGAGTTGTATGCCCAAACCCGGAGGGGTTTCACCCCCCTCTGTCAGCGGGCCCAACCAGACCACACGACCAGTGACGGGGAATTTTTGCCCACCCTCTTCCAGGCTTACAAACACAAAAGCGGCGTCGCCGAGTTGGGCCTGCTCTGTTGAAGCCACAAACAGTGCGCCACCTTCAATAAAAGGCATGTAGGCATGGGCCAACGAAAGTCTGTCTTTGAAATGTGCAGTTAATCTCAACATTTAAAACCCCATTTTTAACAATGCCTTGGCAAGAAACTCAAACTTTAAAACAGGACGTCCACCGGACAGCAAGATCATCGAGCTGCATCCGCAAATTTAATGGGTGTGTCGCCACAGGCATAAAATCGATGCAGCGCTCCAGATAAGCGGGCAAGGTAGTTTCACCCGCCAACCGGACTTTCCGCAACTGCGGCTCAATCCAGTGCAAATGCAAAGGGGGCCTGCCCTGCTTTACCCGCATAACCTCATAACCCAGCAACAACACCGTTTGCAACCATTGCGGCAAACCAAGCGCTTCCAGGCCCACAGGTCTTTCCTTTACCCCGGACAATGCGGCCTGCAGCAACCACTCCAAACATTGTTCACGCAAGGCAACAGAGTCGTCTTTTGCTGGCTGTTCAAACAGAAACAGGGCCTTCAAAGGAGCCCCGACGCCCAAACCCAGTGCCTTTGCAGAATCTGCAACCCCTCTGGAGGCCAACCATTGGGTCGCCTGAACCGCAGAGGCCGCACCGCAATCCACGCTTTTTACCCGAGAGCGCACAGTCGGGATCAATTTTGCAGGATGCGAGGCCACCAGCACAAAGCACAAACCCTGCCCAGGCTCCTCAAGCGTTTTCAAAATTGCGTTGGCCGACTCAAGATTCATTTCATCGGCAGGCCAAATCAAAACCACCCGCTTGCCACCGCGGTGAGCCGTCAGCGTTGCCATCCGGGCAAGGTTGCGTATGTCTTTGATGCGAATTTCCTTGCTGGCCTTCTTTTCCTTGTCATCGGATTCGTCATCCTCACGACGTAGACGAACAAAATCATCTACCAAGGCCTCTGGCACAATCTCAATAAAATCAGGGTGCTGCCCGGCATTGAACAACAAGCATCCTTGGCAATGACCACAAGGGTGCTGCCCGGGCAACGGCTGCTCACACAAAAGCGCCTGCGCCAAGCGACGCCCCAAAAAGCGTTTCCCGTGCCCCGTGGGACCAAACAACAACAAGCCGCCACCTGCTTGCGATGCTCTGATCACATCAGCCCAGACTTGTTCATGCCACGGCAACAAACCCTGATGGATCAACGTCTCCACTCATTCAACCTTTTTTCAAATGCAAGCTGCACTTCACGAGAAACCGTTGCAAAATCGGCAACCGCATCAATGACTTCAAACCGCTGGGGATCTTCGGCCAGACGCCGCAAATAGCCCTCACGCACAGCTTGGTGAAACGACTCAGGTTCTTTTTCGAACTTGTCTTCAGGCCCCCGACTTGCGGTTCTTTGAGCAGCCACGCTCGGGGGCAAATCGAACAAAAAAGTAAGATCAGGCTTCAACCCATTGAGCACCCAAGACTCCAGAGACGCCATACGCTCCCAAGCCATACCACGCGCGCTGGACTGATAAGCAAAACTTGCATCCGCAAACCGGTCTGTCACCACCATGACACCCTGGCTCAATGCGGGTTCAATGACCTTGACCACATGCTCACGCCGTGCAGCAAACATCAGCAAAGCCTCTGTTTCCAAATCCATGGGTTCATTGAGCAACAGCGTTCTAAGATGTTCGCCTAGGGGAGTCCCCCCCGGCTCGCGCGTCCTCAAAACACGGAAACCATTATCCTCAAGTACAGCCACCACTTCCTGAATATGGCTGGATTTACCCGCACCATCCATGCCTTCAAAACTGATCAGTCGACCTCGCAGCGTCACGGAGCGCCCGCCTTTCTCTTGTTCCTGATGTAACGATCCACCGCTTTATTATGCTCGTCCAGCGTGCTGGAAAAATAACT
>JBEIKS010000307.1:0-2693 GCA_040379625.1 Burkholderiaceae bacterium | reverse complement strand
GGAAACACTAAGGTTTTTTCTTTTTGAATTTCGCGATGTCCAGCCACAGTTCCACCGTGGCATCTTGCAGGCTCTTGTCGGGTTGCTGATTGCAATATTGGTCTATGAACAAATAGATTTTTTCGTTGGAGAGGTCCTTGAGTGGGTCGTTTCGCAAAATATCGGCCTGAGCACCCGCCAAACCCGACAAATAACCTGCGATCCAGAATTTTGTGGTGAGTTCAGACAATTTTTGTGTGGAGCTTACCTGCCGCAATTCCGACCATTCAACGCAGGACTTCGCACCCTTCACGGTGACTGCGTTTGCGCCGCCTTGAAAAAATACAAACAGAAGCGCTGCCAACCACGCGAAACGAATCATGTAACTACCCACAACACTTCAACAGCTTATTGTAATGGCTGGCGACTAAAATCAGAAATCTGCGATGTTGACCTCTGCGGCCTTTGGCACCAGTTGAAGCACTTTGATGCGGGCCAGTTCCTCGTTCGCTGCCAAAGCGCGAATGCGAATCACTTGTTGTTTACCCACCTCCCGTACTTTGAAAACGTAGGGTTGAACACCCAGACGGGCGTGAAGTTTCGCGTTGTTCTTGCTGCGCAGGGCTTCGGTAACAGGTTCTAAAGGCGTGATGAGTTGCTTCGACATAAGGCTGGTTTTTTCTCGTTATTAACGTAATTTTTCAATAGCGAGACGATTATAGCAGCCAATAAAGTCAAGTTTTAATTGGTAAAGTGCGATGTTTTTGTCAGAAAAACCCCACACTCCCCATTAAAGTCCTTCAGGCTTTCAATCTCAAAGGCAGGCTGCGCAAGCGTTGCCCTGTGAGTTTAAACACGCCGTTGGCCAAGGCAGCTGCCAGTGGCGGTACGGCAATTTCTCCCACACCCGAGGGCGCGTTCCCCGAGGGCAGCACCACCACCTCCACTTTCGGCATTTCCGTCAGTTTAAGAACCGGGTAATCCGTGAAGTTGCTTTGTTTAACCCGTCCGTTTTCAATGTCGATCTGACCGTACAAAGCTGCACTCATGGCAAACGCCACACCGCTTTCCATTTGTTGTTTCACGCCGTCGGGGTGTATGACCAACCCGCAGTCCACGGCACACACCACTTTGTGTACCTTGATCTTGCCCTGTTCAACTGAAACTTCCAGCACTTGCGCCACCACAGACCCAAAAGACTCATGCACTGCCAGTCCGTGCGCCCTGCCGGCGGGCAAGGGTTTGCCGTAGCCTGCTTTTTCGCAGGCAGCCTTCAGCACCTTGGCATGCCTGCCGTTTTCGGGCAGGTTGTTCATGCGGAACAGGTAAGGATCTTGTGCCGCTTCATGCGCCAGTTCGTCTACAAAGCTTTCAACAAAGAAGCCCTGATAGGAGTGTCCAACGCTGCGCCAGTAACCCAAAGGAACACCGTCGTCTTTGAGTACGTGGTCCACGCGCAGATGGGTGGCGGTGTAGGGGGTGTCGTAACCGCCCTCGACCGTTCCTTTGTCTGGGCCAGCACCAACCAAGCCTGAGCGCACATAGACCTGGTGCCCCACTGAGCCACTCGCAGTGCGGTGCGCCCAATGCGTTATTTTTCCAGTTTTGCTGACTTTGGCTGACAAACGCGCCGCCGCTGTGGGGCGGTAGTAGTCTTGCTGCATGTCTTGTTCACGCGGCCAGATCAACTGCACCGGCCTGCCCGGCAAGCGGCTTGCCAAATGAACAGCCTGCGCAAGAAAATCGGTTTCAACGCGCCTGCCGAATCCACCCCCTAGGTAAGTGGTGTGTATGCGAACGTCGTTGGCAGACATTCCCGCCACTTGAGCGCACCGGTTGCGTGCCGGCCCCGGGGCTTGCGTGGGTGCCCAAACCTCCATGGCGCCATTGTTCAGCCACGCAGTTGCGTTCATGGGCTCCATGGTGGCGTGCGCCAAATAAGGCACGGTGTAGCGTCGCGACACTGAAGGTTTGTTCTCCGCGGAGTTGTCTTGGGCCCAATGGCTGTCGCCTTGCTTGCGGTAGGTCCAGTGAACCGGGCCGGACTCCAGACTCTCCGTCAGGTCTTTCAACACCCGGGCGGAATTCAGATTCACCATGCGGCCTTCGTTCCACTCAATGTCTGCGGCCAGACTGGCCTGGTAGGCAGACCAATACCCCTGAGCCACCACGGCAATACCACCCGAGGTACCCAGTGCTGGCAAGGTCACAACATCAATGACACCTGGGCGGGCTTTGAGCTCCGCCAGGTTTTTAACCTGTCTGACCGTGCCGCCCAAGGTTGGGCAGAACCGTGCAACCGCTGTCACTTGGCCTGGCAAACGGACATCACTGCCAAACACTGCGGAACCCGTCACTTTGCTTTTCAAGTCTAACCGTGGCGGGTTGCTGCCAATGTAGCGGTAGCGGGCTGGGTCGGCAAAACGAACGTTTTTCGGTGTTGGGGTGTGCATTACATCCGGCACCAAGGCCTGCATGGTCAAGCGTTGTCCGTCAGGGCCTTGCACAATGCCATCAACCAGACGAACCTGTTCCGCAGCAACATTCCAGCGTGTGGCAGCAGTGGACTCCAGGCGCATGCGCGTGGCGGCCGCAACGATTCTCAGGCTGGTCCAGGCATCTGCCATGGTGGTGCTGCCGCCGGTCAGTTGAAACTCAAGTAAACGGGCCATGCTGCGCATCACTGAGCGTGCGGTGTTGGCCACGAAACCCTC
>JBEIKS010000306.1:0-2721 GCA_040379625.1 Burkholderiaceae bacterium | reverse complement strand
TCAACGACAAGCAAATGAGCCTGTGGGGCAAGTTCGTTATAGACAACGCCATCAAGGACTGACTGTGGCTAAACGCATCATTTCCTATGTGCCCGCGGACATCGCTCAACCCGCCGATCTGGTCAATGCGATCCGCGAACGCCGAGGCGGTCATTTACTGGAACTGGACCGCATGCTGCTGCACAGCGTACCGTTTGCAAAAGGCTGGAATGCCTTTCTGAAAGAGGTTCGGCAAAACCTTTCCATTGATGCAAAGTTAAGAGAGCTTGCAATTTTGGCTGTGGCGGTTTTAAATAAAGCTGATTACGAGTTTTTTCAACACACGCCAGTGTACTTGCAAGCAGGAGGAACCGAGCAAGAACTGTTGGCGCTGAAAAGACTTGGAATTGCAGGTTACGGGCTTGGCGAGTTCAGTCCGCTTGAACAAGAGGTGTGTGAACTGGCCGTGTCAATGACCAGAGACATCGTTGTGCCCGATGCGCTTTTACAAACCCTTAAAAATACACTGGGCGAAACCCAGGTCGTTGAGTTGGTCGGCGTAATTTCGACCTACAACATGGTGTCACGGTTTCTGGTGGCACTGAACATCCACCCCAACACCTGACCATCACACGGTCCGTCGCTGCGCTTTAAAGAAAACAACATGAGCTATTTCGTTACTGGAGCCACAGGTTTTATCGGGAAACGCCTTGTAAAACGCCTGCTTGAGCAAAACAGGCAGGGCAAAATCTATTTCCTGATTCGGGAAAGCAGTGCCAGCAAGGCAGAACCCTTGCATGAATTCTGGGGAGCCGAAGAAGGGCGTTGCATACCTGTTTACGGTGATTTAACCGAATCTGGTCTGGGCATCAGTGCTGAGGATATCGCACGTTTAAGCGGCGAAATCACCCATTTTTTCCATCTCGCCGCCATTTATGATTTGTCCGCACCAGCAGCCAGTCAAATACTCACCAATACCGAAGGCACACGCAACGCGCTTGCAGCGGCCAGCGCCATGAAAGCAGGGTGTTTCCATCACACCTCTTCAATTGCCGCCGCAGGTCTGTACCCAGGAGAGTTTTCCGAAGACATGTTTGATGAAGCCACCGTCGGCTTTGACAACCCTTACTACCGAACCAAGCATGACTCCGAGGGCATCGTAAGAAAAGAGGCACGCATACCTTTTCGAATTTATCGCCCCGGTGTTGTGGTGGGCGATTCCGTCACAGGTGAAATGGACAAGATCGATGGGCCTTACTATTTCTTCCGCTTGATTCGCGCAATGAGAAAAAAGGTACCCTCCTGGGTGCCAGGCGTGGGCTTGGATGGCGGCTACATCAATTTGGTGCCTGTTGATTTCGTGGTGAATGCAATGGACCACCTGGCGCACAAAAGCAGCCTGGATGGCCAAACCTTCCACTTGGTTGATCCAAACCCGAAACGCATAGGCGAAGTGCTGAACCTGTTTGCACAGGCCGCTCGCGCCCCAACAGCAAAGCTCACGGTAGGCACTGGTCTGTTCGATAAATTGCCTGCGCAAGTCAAAAATGCCTTGATCAAGTCGCCTGCAGGCATGATGACAAAACGCATCATGGAGCAGTTGGGCATTCCGGAGGCAGTGCTTAGCTTCATTAACTACCCAACCACCTTTGCAACCCGAAAAACCGCCAAGGCTTTGCGTGGCAGTGGCATTGCGTGCCCACAATTGCAAGACTATGCCAGCACGCTCTGGAACTACTGGGAACTGCGCATGGACCCGGAATTCCACCTCGATAAAAAAACCGTGCGTGTGGTTAAAAACAAGGTGATTTTGATTACCGGCGGCTCTTCCGGTATCGGGCTGGCCACCGCCAGAAAGCTGGCGGCAGCCGGTGCCACCGTTATTATTTGTGGTCGCGATGTAGACAAGCTTGAAGAAGCGAAAGCGCTGATTGAAGGCGATGGTCACGAACTGCATGTTTATCCGGCCAATCTGGCGGATCTGGAAGATTGCGATCGTTTTGTGGCCTTGCTGCTCGAAGACTTCGGACGCGTGGACATTCTGGTCAATAACGCCGGACGCTCAATCCGCCGCGGAGTGGAAAACAGCTTTGACCGCTTCCATGACCTTGAACGCACAATACAACTGAACTACCTTGGCGCTTTGCGCGTCACTTACGGTTTGTTGCCCGCCATGATCAAAAACAGGGCGGGGCATGTCATCAATATTTCTTCAATTGGTGTGCTGACCAATGCGCCGCGTTTCTCCGCTTATGTGGCTTCAAAAGCTGCACTGGACGCGTGGACCCGCTGCGCTGCATCGGAATTTGCAGACAGAGGCATCAAATTCACAACCATCAACATGCCATTGGTTCGCACGCCCATGATTGCGCCCACCAAAATCTACAACAATGTTCCCACGCTGTCTCCAGAGGACGCCGCCGACCTGATTGCCAACGCCATGGTCAGCAAGCCGGTCAGAATTGCCACCAACCTGGGCATTTTGGGGCAAATTACCCATGCATTTGCGCCACGGATTGCCCAAAAAATCATGAACCGCTCTTACCGCTTGTTCAACGATTCCGAGGCGGCCAAAGGTAAAAAAGCGCCAGAAATTAAAGCGACAGAAAAAACTGTGGAAGAAAAAGCCATGCAGACGCTGTTAAAGGGCGTTCATTTCTAAAAAACGCCAGGCTCAACCCGTTTAAAAAACGTCCCACTGGCAACGGTGGGGCGTTTTTTTTTACCTAACCCACACGGGGG
>JBEIKS010000305.1:0-2749 GCA_040379625.1 Burkholderiaceae bacterium | reverse complement strand
TGGCTGGCGGCTGAGCTAGACAAGCCATTTTCCGGAAAAACCGTGGTGGTGACACACCATGCACCGCATCTGAATTCAATACATCCCCGTTTTGGCATGAGTCCCATCAATGCCGCTTTTGTATCTGACCTGTCTGAGCTGGTGGAGCGTGCGGATGTCTGGATACACGGGCACATGCACGACAGTTTTGATTACCGTGTAGGAGAAGGTTCTCGAGTGGTGGTCAACCCCAGGGGTTATATTCGGAAATCAAATGCGCAAGGTCCACAGCAATTTGAAAACAGGGGCTTCATGCCAAATTTTGTCATTGAAATATGATGGTCGCTAATTGAACAAATCTGGATGTACTGACGATGGAAAAACAAATGACCGATGAGCAGCTCACCTCGCTTTTGAAGCAGGGTAAAAACATTGCAGTGGTTGGATTTTCTTTGCAAACACAAAAACCGAGCTTTTATGTGTCTTTGTACATGCACAATGCCGGTTACCGCGTGTTGCCGGTGAACCCGACAGCAGCAGGGCAGCCCAGCGGTATTGGGGATGAGCCGGTCTATGCCAGTGTGGCTAAAGCGAAAGCGGCCTGTGGTGGCGCCATTGACATTGTGAACGTCTTTAGGCGGGCTGATCAGGTCGGCCCCGCAGTGACGGAGGCGATTGAGACTGACTCGGCTTGTGTCTGGATGCAGCAAGGCATTGAAAACGAGGAGGAAGCCGCCAGAGCTCGGACACATGGGCTGGTGGTGGTCATGGACAAATGCATCAAGTTGGAGCACATGCGCCTGGTGCTTTGAGCCTTCTTCGCTTGCTTTGCACGGTCCCTTTGTTCAAGGCCTGCTTAAAATGACTACAATACGGTTAAGGTGTTTGAGTCTTTTCCACCTTGCGCCAGCCTAATCGCCGTTCCGCTGTTTATTCGCGGTGTTTCCTGTTTAAACCGAGATCAATGATGTCCCGTTTCGCTCCTTTGCAAAATGATGTTTTTCTTCGCGCTTTGCAGCGTGAAAGCACCCCTTACACGCCCATCTGGTTAATGAGGCAGGCCGGACGCTACTTGCCTGAATACAATGCGACCCGCAAGCGGGCCGGCAGCTTTCTAAACCTGTGCAAAAACCCTGAGTTGGCTTGTGAAGTGACTTTGCAGCCTCTGGAACGTTTTCCGCTGGACGCGGCTATTTTGTTTTCGGACATTCTGACCGTACCGGATGCGATGGGGCTGGGTTTGTATTTTGCAGAGGGTGAAGGCCCGAAATTTGAACGCCCCGTTCGCGATGAGGCGGCCGTGCGCCAATTGGCGGTACCTGACATAGGCACAGATTTGCGCTATGTGACGGATGCAGTCACCACCATACGTGAAGCTTTGGGGGGGCGGGTTCCCTTGATCGGCTTTTCCGGTAGTCCGTGGACTTTGGCGTGCTATATGGTTGAGGGTGGCGGAAGCGATGATTTCCGTAGGGTAAAAACCATGCTGTATAAGCGTCCTGATTTGATGCATGCCATTCTGGATGTAACCACAAAAGCGGTGACGCAGTATTTGAATGCCCAAATTGAAGCGGGCGCCCAGACCGTCATGATTTTTGACAGCTGGGGGGGGGCATTGGCGGATGGTGCTTTCCAGAAGTTTTCTCTGGCGTATACCAAGCGCGTGCTTGCGGGGCTTAAATTGGAGGCGGAGCACAGGCCGGGTGAAAGGGTTCGTGTTCCTTCAATCGTGTTCACCAAGGGTGGTGGTTTGTGGTTGGAAGAAATTTCCGGCGCAGGCTGCGATGCGGTGGGTGTTGATTGGACGGTGAACTTGGCCAATGCCCGTGCCCGGGTCGGTGAGCGCGTTGCGCTTCAGGGAAACCTGGATCCAAACGCTCTGTTTGCAGAGCCAGCACAAATTCAAGGTGAAGTTGCAAAGATTCTTGAGTCTTTTGGCTTGCCTGAAAATGGCGTAGGGCATGTGTTTAACCTGGGGCACGGTATTTCCCAATACACGCCGCCGGAAAGTGTTTCCGTGTTGGTTCAAGCGGTTCATGAGTACAGCCGCAGGCAGCGCAAGGCTTGAAAAAGCCAAGATATAAAATTGTTTTCCAGACTTATTCACAGTTTTAACATCCAAATTCCGTGCGTTTTCACGCAGAATTTGGATGGCTTCAGAAGGCGCATGAGTTCGAGCAGTTTATTGTTTTTAAACGATTTATTTTTTTAATTAGACTTTTTGTTGCTTTTTTAACTGCGCTGTGATCTCGGATTGATTGCGTTCTAACTGCGGCTTTTCCCCAAAGTTATCCACAGCCCCGAGCGGCTTAGAAAAATACTTCTAGACCAAACGGTTTGCTTCGTTATCTTCGAGTGTTTCTTTAAGTTTGCTCAATCCATCCATGACAACCCCTTTAGTTTTTGACGATTCTGATCCTGTGACCTTTGTCGGTATTGCCGTGGACATTCCTTTGCCCGGGTTGTTTGACTATGTGTGGTCCTTAGCAGAGGTACCCATGCCTGGGGACTCGGTTTTGGTGCCATGGGGGCGAAAAATGGTCTGGGGATGGGTGTGGGAGGTCAGAAAAACCTTGCCTCAAGGCGTGCAGCGAGAAAAAGTAAAAGCCGTTGCTGCGCGTATCGTCGAGGTGCCTCGCTTGTCTGAGCGTTGGATGTCGCTGATCGGGTTTGCCAGTCGGTACTACCACCATCCGATCGGCGCTTGCATTGCCGATACGCTGCCCAAGTCTTTAAAGACTGTCGGCAAAACCTCGTCTGTTTTACCGCC
>JBEIKS010000304.1:0-2780 GCA_040379625.1 Burkholderiaceae bacterium | reverse complement strand
GCAGGGTCTGTTTCTTATATAAATCAACAACTTAGCTCTTGCTGGCCACCCTCTTGAGTCGCTTAGGAGGGGTCTGTATTATCCATTATACGATCAGGAGCCGTCACAGCATTGCCGCTCCGCCGTATTATACATTCCCTTTTTGTCTGACTTCTTGTTCGACTCCGAATCCCGCTGGTGATGTGACGCGCCGGCGTGTGGCAAACGGATATCACCCTTTTAGTTTTTCAAAAAAATTTAGACCGAGTTTTATAAAAATTCTAAAAAGACGTTTTTCTTGAAAAATAATAGTTAATTTATTCAATGACTTAAATATTTTTCAAGGGTGGCACGTTTACTACACTTCTTGGTATGTCTGACCCAGATCAAACATGCCGGAGGAACAAATGACTGCCTTGCTACAAGAATCCCAAGAAGACGTTTTTAGTATCGCTGACAACATGGCTGGTGGCGAGATACTGGAGTTTTCCAGTCATGTCGCCCCCGTCAGAACTGAGGCTGAAATTGCAGACTTTGAGCGTTTGTTTCGCGCCCAGAAAACGCGGCTTAGCTCTTTTGTCCGTAAGCATCTGAGGAATACCGATGCCGTGCAGGACATCGTTCAACATACTTTTTTAGAGGCCTACCGTTGCTGGCACAAATTCAGGGGCGAATCCCGTCCTGAAACCTGGTTGTGCGGCATTGCGCTGAATCTGGTTCGCAACAGCATCAGCCGCTCACCGGAATATCGCTATATTTTTGAAGACGCCGATGAAATGGGCGATCTGATTTGCACCGAAGTTGCCGACGATCCCCTTGAAATTGCCTTGCGCGAGGAGTCACTCAAGCAAATCAGGCATGCCATTACGACCTTGCCGGCTTCCATGCGCACGGTGGTGTCCATGGTGGTCCTTGAAGGTTTGAGTTACCAGGAAACAGCTGAAGAGTTGGACATTCCGATCGGAACCGTACGCTCACGTTTGTCCCGTGCCCGAGAACAACTAAAGGCGTTTTGCCTCTAAACAAAATTCGCGTGGTGGCAACGCCATACGTCTCTCCTACGTTTTGGTGATTGTTTTGATGATTCGTTTGAATTTAAGCTTTGTCGGTGAACCGCTTGCACAGGCAGAGAAAATGCAGTCAGTCATTGTTTGTGTGAAAAATGCCAATGCCCAGTTGAGCCTGCAGTCTGCAGCCGTCATCATGGGCGTTGAGTGTTCTGTCATGAGTCTGGAACAGCTGCTGTCCAAGCGAAGCCTTGTGGCGGACTGGATTGTCACGGAAGGCTCAATTGAAGAGCTTGTCCGGCTGGCTTCGTTTTTAACCCGCGCCGGGGTGAATCCCAGACGCACCGTCATTCGCTTGATAGATCAGGTCTGGCAAAACTATGTCTACCACGACCTGCCCATTTATGCTTCATTGGTGCTTCCTGAGAATTCTGAGCAGGCTGCGGATATCCTCACCCGCATCAGCACCGCTTCCCAGTGGGCACGTGAGCGTTTGCGACTTGATTTTGATTCTGTCAAAGCCGATACGCTGCAGCGTGAAATTGAACTCGGTGAGTCTCCCGCCATGTTGTCGGCGCTTGATATGGCAGCGCGGGTGGCACCGTTGCCAGTTGATATTCTCATTCAAGGTGAAACGGGAACCGGCAAGGACACCTTCGCCCGCTGGATACATGAAATGTCCAAGCGCAAAGGGCAGTTCGTACACATCAACTGCGCCGCTTTGCCAGAGCAACTGATTGAAAGTGAACTGTTTGGTGTTGAAGCGGGAGCATTCACCGGCGCGCTGAAGTCGCGCATCGGCAAATTGGAATATGCACACGAAGGGACTTTATACCTTGATGAAATCGACAGCATGCCGATTGTTTCACAAGCCAAACTGCTCCGTGCCCTTCAGGACAGGGGGGCGGAGCGCTTGGGAGGACACCGCTTCATTCAATGCGAATTCAGGGTGATAGCATCCACCAAGCTTGAACTCAACGAGCAGGTTGAATTGGGGCGCTTTCGCCAGGACCTGCTGTTTCGTTTGAATGTGGTGAATTTATTTCTTCCCCCTTTGCGCCAAAGATCCGAAGACATACCGGCTTTGTTCCAATATTTTTGCCAACAGGCGGTTCTCAGGTTTAAGGTTGAAATGCCTAAAATTGAGTCGAATACCATTTCAAAGCTGCTGAAAATGCGTTGGCCAGGCAATGTGCGTGAACTTAAAGCGCAGGCAGAGCGGTTTGTCATTGGGGTGGACACAGGCACGTTGGTGGAAGGCAGCGACGAGGATTCCTCATTGAAAGAGGCGCTGCGCCGTTATGAAAAGCAACTCATAGAATCGGCGCTCAAACAAAATGCATCCTCAGTCAAAGTGGCGGCAGAGGCCTTGAAAACCAGTCCTCACGCGCTTTACTATCGCATGAAGCAACTAGGCATCAAAGTCCGCGAGGACGCACCTCCTGAGCCTTTCACTGCCCTTGACCCCTAGGCGCTAGCTCTGTCTTGGCACATAGGCGCTTGGTGTAAACTGCCAACAACAGAGTTTTTAAAAGTTGGTTTTCGCCATGAGTTCCACGCATTATCAAGAGTCATCCATACGGGTTTTGAAGGGGCTTGAGCCTGTCAAGCAGCGTCCGGGCATGTACACCCGAACTGACAGTCCGATGCACATCATTCAAGAAGTGCTGGACAATGCGGCAGACGAAGCCTTGGGTGGTTTCGGTAAAAAAATTGATGTTGTTTGGCACGCGGATGGCAGCGTAACGGTAGAAGACGAAGGCCGTGGCATTCCCATGGGCTTGCACCCAGAAG
>JBEIKS010000303.1:0-2792 GCA_040379625.1 Burkholderiaceae bacterium | reverse complement strand
GGTGCCCTGCTAACAATGCTGGCAACCAGGCGCTGGCTGCAAGAAAAACTGCCGCTGCGCTTTTCCAGACCCATAGCGCGGGTTCAACAATTGCTGTCCAAAGAACGGCTCAGTATTCTGCTTGGGCTTAGATTGGCCCCTGCCATTCCCTACCCTGTTTTGAACATTGCTTTGGCGTTCACCGATGTGAAAGCAGGCCTGTTTTTCTGGACCAGTTTTATTGGCATGCTGCCCGGCACTTTTTTATATGTAAATGCCGGGGCACAGCTGGGCCGCATTCAAAACACGGGCGATATCTTTAGCGCCCCTGTTTTGCTGTCATTGTTTGCCTTGGCCCTGCTGCCCTACGTGCTGCGAAAATTGCTGATGCACTTGGGTTGGACCGCACCGGCTTCGCCTTGAAACTTGCAATGCAAAAAATCAGATTTGCGGAGGAACCCAACCACCCAGGTCTTTTTCCAAAGCCACTGCCACCGCCATGCCAAGGTGGTCTTGGCCCTGACCTGCCACAATTTGCACACCGGTGGGCAAGCCTTTGGCGTTAAGCCCGGTCGGCACTGATGTTGCGGACAAAGACAGCGCATTAAAAATTGCGCAATTTACAAATTTAAACGGCGGTATCAGTGGCACATAGTGTTTGGGGGCCACCGTTGGGTAAGGCACTGTCACCAGTACGCCATCTTCCCGCAGCGCATCGCGGAATTGTTCTCTCAGGGTTTTCGCATCCGCCAACAAACGGGCCTGACGCTTGGGCAGAATGTCTGGCAGGTGTTCCACGAGGCTCAAGCCCACCAAAGGCAAGGTGTTTTTCGATCTGAACATCGCCAAACGCAAAATCTCACGCAAGGGGTATACGGGGTTGCGGGAACCAAACAAATGGTCGGCAAAAAGCTTCTCGCTGCCGGCACCCGCCAACACCGCAGACCACAAATCAAACGCCTTGGACATCAAGGGAAAATCAATTTCTTCCACCTTGGCTCCCCTGACTTGCAAGGCGTTAATACTTCTTTCGATGGCCGATGCCTGATCCGCATCCGGTTTGACTGCGCGTTCTTTTTTGAAGCGCAGAACACGAAGCTTTGAAACATCGACCTCCGACACGGGTTTGAGTGCACCCGCATTCTTGCCCGCCATAATGCGGGTGAGAAACTCCAGGTCCGTGGCTTTTGTACACATGGGGCCGGTGGACAAATACAGGTCGATGGAACCGGTGACATCAGGAAACTGCCCGATGTTGGGCACCAGACCCGGGGAGCCCTTGTGCCCGAAAATTCCGTTGAAAAAGCAAGGCATGCGGATGGATCCACCGACATCAGAACCCATGCCAAACGGCACGGCACCGCTGCCCACAATGGCGCCCTCTCCTCCCGAAGATCCGCCCACGGTTCTTGCCAAATCATAGGGGTTGCGGGTCAGCCCATACACGGTATTGAAACTTTCCATCCACATGCAGGCTTCTGAGGTGTTGGTCACCCCCAGAATAATTGCACCGGCCTTGCGCAAATTCGCTACTGTGGGCGCATCTTTTGTAATGGTGACCGGCATACGATTGACCAAGCCAGCGGTGTTGGGCATGCCCTTCATCTGAATGCTTTCTTTCAGACTGCAAGGAACACCCAGCAAGGGTTGATCAGTGGCCAACTCGGACACACGATTCTCTGCAACAGCCTTGGCAATTTTTTTATCGGCACTGCGGGCCTCTTTCAATGCGTCTGCGTAACGGTCCTGAACAATTGCGTTGAGAAACGGATTGACCTCACTACACCGCTCTATGTGCCGCTCCACCAGTGCTTGCGAGCTTATTTCCCTGTTGCGAAGTGCAGCGGCCAATTCAGTGGCGGACGCATTAAAAGAGTTTTCCATGTTGGTTTCAACCTCTCACAAAAACAGTGACCAAGGGCTCGTCGCCCACCTGTGCGCTGCAATGACCATGTACTTTTGCATCAAATGCCTGACCGGGCGGCAGCAGGTCGTCAGAATAAAAATGTTGTCCGGCAGAAAAAATTCTCGAGCTTCCGTCCTGCAAACCTATTTGCATTTGGCCTTGAAGAATGAACACCCATTGCGGACTGGTGGTCACATGAAACTGGCTTTTAAAACCCACAGGGCTCATTCGCAATTGATATCCGCCGGAGGGAAACAGTGGTGACAAGGCCGATTGCGGCGAGCCTTCCGTTAATTCAATGGTTTCTTCCTTGAAGGCTGCAAAGCCGTTGCTTTGCGTATACAAACTGATTTTATTGAATGTGGGCATAAAAACTCCGGTTTGAATCCAAGACGAGATCAGGCAATCACACCATTGGCACGCAACTGCAACAAACGTTCCTGACTGACACCATAGCCACTGAGCACTTCATCCGTGTGCTCCCCCAACAAAGGTGCGCGCTGACGAATGGAACCGGGCGTGCGCGACAACACAGGCACCACACCCGGCACCTCCAACTGCAAACCCGATGCCGCGGTGGCGCTTTGAATCATGCCTCTGGCGCGGTAGTGGGGGTCAGCGGCAATGTCGGCCACATTGTAAATACGCCCGGCGGGCACGTTTGCCTCTTCCAAGGCTTCCAATACCTCTGCAATTGTGTGCTGAACGGTGAATTCAGCAATTGCACCGTCTATTTTTTCCACCTGCTTCACGCGTCCGTCGTTGTGCGCCAAGGCAGGGTCTTGCGCCAGGTCTTCTCGACCTATGCGGGTCATCAAACGCTTGAAAATACTGTCGCCGTTGCCCGCCACAAGCACGTAGCCGTCGGTGCAGGGGTAGGCATTGCTCGGTGTAATGCCCGGTAAGG
>JBEIKS010000302.1:0-2833 GCA_040379625.1 Burkholderiaceae bacterium | reverse complement strand
CAGCGCACTGGCGTCGCCCAAATCAAAATATCCCGGGTAATCTTCCCCCAGCAAACCCAGGTTACCGTCTATTCTGGAAGCCAACACTGGCGTTCCGGCGCAAATCGCTTCCATCACCACATGTGCGCCGCCCTCCATGCGGCTGCAATGAACCAGCACATGGGCCTGCTGTATGAACTGCAAGGTGGCCGCGTGTTCAACAGCCCCCAGCCAGCGGTAATTTTGAAGCCGGTGTGTCAGTTCAAGTGCCTGCAAGCGGTAGCTTTCATCCAGTGAGGCGCCGATGTGGGTGAGTTGTATGTCTGGGCAGCCTGCCAACAGTTCAGCCGCCTGAAAAAAGGTTTCCGGTGATTTTTCATGGCGCAAATGCCCCACCATCACGGCGTTCAAGCAAGCGTCGGTTTTTTTCAGAGTCTGCTGAGTTGGGGTGGACTGCAACACGACTCGGGTTTTTGCTTGCAAAGCCTGCGGCAAACTTTTCGTACCCAGATCGTTCAATACAATCAGGCGGTCGGCCAGTACCAAGGAACGCTGGGCATCTGCATCGGTCTGAATATCTCTGTACAAATCAGTGCCAGTCAGCGCCACAATGAGAGGAGCTGTGTTGTTCGCCTTGAACGCTGTGATGGAAGCAGCAGAACGGCGCGCATGCAGTGCTATCATTAAATCGCAGGGTTGCCCGTCCCAGGTTTTTTGCAGGCCAACATCAAACAAACCGGATAAAAATTCAGCCCAACGCTTCGCCGTCTGCCAGTTACCATTGTTGGCATCAGACAGGGCCGGGGTCACAATCAGGATTTTTTTCTTTTTATTGTTCATCGCCTTAACCAGGGGACACATGTCAGTCGCAACAAATGCAGCACGCTTGATCGGTCGGGAGGAATTGGCGTCTGCCTTGCAGGAAAGCCGCGCACAGTTGCTGGGCCATCTTGCCTGTTTTAAACAAGCGCTGCAAACAGAGACGCTGCGGATTCCTTATTGCATTGAATGCAACCTGCCTTTGTGGGAAGCAGGCCATGTGGCTTGGTTTCAAGAATTCTGGATTGCACGCAACCCCCAAAAACACCTCGGGCACCTCGCCGACCCGACCTGCGAAAGAACCAGCAGCCAACTGCCCACCTCTGACGCCTTATACAACTCCAGCGTGGTAAGCCACGCCAAGCGCTGGCAATTGGAACTGCCAACGCTGGAAAACACGCTGACGTATTTAGGCGATACACTCGCACAAACGCTGAACTTGCTTGCACAAACGCCTGAGAACGACAACGATCTCTACTTCTACAGGCTGTGTCTGTTCCATGAAGACATGCACACGGAAGCGGCCCGTTACATGGCCAACGCGTTGGGCATCGCCTTGCAACCTGAAAGCGAACAGATGTGGGACGCTCTCGGCAAGCACGCCCACATCAATCAAACCACCTTACAAATTCCAGCCTCAAGGATTGGCTTGGGAACCCCCATTGAAACCGCCAAAGGCTTTTATTTCGACAATGAACTGGGATCAAACCAACATGCCCTGCCCGCTTTTGAAATTGATGCCCTGCCGGTAAATCACCACGAATTCTTAAAATTTGTGGAAACCGGTGGCTACGAAACCCCCGCCTATTGGAGCGCAGCGGGTTGGCAATTTTTGCAGCAAAAAAAATTGCTGCAACCGCGTTTTCTGAGAAAACACAACAAGCACTGGGAAAGGCGCTGGTTCGGACAGTGGCGCCCGGTGTCCGAGCATCAGCCCATTACGCATATTTCCAGACATGAAGCGCAGGCTTATTGCCGGTGGGCGGGTCGAAGGCTGCCTTCGGAAGCAGAATGGGCTGCAGCACAAGCACACAGCCAGGCATTTCATTGGGGTCAGGTGTGGGAATGGACCAGCGACGCATTTACTGCATTCCCGGGGTTTTCAGCACACCCCTACCGCGACTACTCAGAGCCGTGGTTTGATGGACGCCCTGTGCTGAAAGGCGCCTCTGTGGCCACCCATGCGCGCATGCACTCACCCGCCTACAGAAACTACTACCCAGCAGAAAGAAACGATATTTTTAGCGGCTTCAGAACCTGCGCCATTTAAATGGCGTGGGCACTGAACACGGCAAACTGATGTTTAGGGTCGGTCCAGGCCTTCACCTGGCTATAGCCCAACTCAGCCAGCAAACTGGAAAACGCAGGTATCGTCCATTTGTAAGAATTTTCAGTGTGTAACAAATCACCTTCTGAAAACGTCCGCGAACCCGTCTGCCATTGAACAGTGACAGCCCGTTTGGCCCGCAAGTGCATCTCGATGCGACTTTCCTGCTCATTGTAAAAACTCAGGTGAGACCAATCAGAAACATTAAAATTGGCTCCCATTGAACGGTTCACATGCCGCAACATGTTCAAGTTGAAAGCAGCCGTTACCCCAAGGGGGTCGTCATAGGCCAATTCCAGAACAGCTTTGTCCTTCACCAGATCAACCCCGATCAACAGGCCCCCGCCACATGCCAGTGCACGCACCTGAGTCAGGAACCGCCGTGTTTCCGCAGGCGAAAAATTACCGATGCTTGAGCCGGGATAAAAAACAATGGACGGTCCTTGAACATGCTTTTTTAATGGCAGCAGGGTTTCAGAAAAATCCAGTCCCACACCATTCACCTGTATTTGGGGGTGCCGCGCCTGTAAATGGTGCAATGTCTCGGTGAGATAGTCGATTGAAACATCCACCGCCATGTACTGCGCTATGCCCAACACTGAAAACAAGCCTTCGGCTTTGGTGCAGTTACCGGCCCCCAGATCAATCAAAGATCTTAAGCCTTTAAATTCCTGAGCTATTTTTTCCGAGTGCAGCGAAAATATGTCT
>JBEIKS010000301.1:0-2836 GCA_040379625.1 Burkholderiaceae bacterium | reverse complement strand
TCTGCAGGCGAGCTGAAAACCAAACCCACCCAGCACTCGGTTCAAAAGCTTCGCGAAATCGGTATTATTCCCGACGCCTTGCTGTGCCGTGCTGACCGTCCGATTCCCCACGACGAAAAATTCAAAATTTCCCTGTTCTCCAATTTGCCTGAAGATGCGGTGATTTCGGTGTGGGATGCAGACACCATCTACAAAATTCCCGCCATGTTGCATGAACAGGGGTTGGACGCTGCGGTGGTTGAGAAACTGCAACTGAAAACCACAGCCGCCGATTTAAGCGTCTGGAGGAGTCTGGTTGAAGCGCTGGAAAATCCGCAGCATGAAGTGCGAATTGGCATGGTGGGCAAGTATGTTGAGCTCACCGAGTCTTACAAATCGCTGATTGAGGCGCTTAATCATGCGGGAATGAAGGCACGCAGCCGCGTCAAGCTGACCTACATTGACGCAGAGCAACTTGAAACCGATGGCTGCGACGTATTGAAATCCCTGGACGCTGTTTTGGTGCCCGGTGGTTTTGGCAAACGCGGTACCGAAGGGAAAATCAAGGCCATCCGCTTTGCACGTGAAAACAAGATTCCGTATTTGGGTATTTGTCTGGGGATGCAATTGGCTGTTATTGAATTTGCACGCCATTGTGCTGATCTGGCCCACGCCAGTTCCACAGAGTTTGATATGGATACGCCTCACCCTGTGGTCGCCTTGATTACCGAATGGGCGGACAGAACCGGAAAAATTGAAAAGCGGACTGAAGAGTCTGATGTGGGTGGCACCATGCGCCTGGGTTCTCAGCGTTGTCCTGTACTTCCTGACACGCTTGCAGCAAAAATTTACGGTTCAGCGGTAAATGAGCGCCACCGGCACCGTTATGAGGTTAATAATACCTACGTTCCACAACTGGAAGCCGCTGGAATGGTGATTTCTGCAAGAACTCCAACAGAAAACTTGCCAGAAATGATGGAATTGACAGACCATCCATGGTTTGTCGGTGTACAGTTTCACCCGGAGTTCACCAGTACGCCGCGTTACGGACACCCTTTGTTCTCCTCGTTTATTGAGGCGGCACTGGCGCAGCGGCAAGCAAGAAACAAATAAAGTCGCCCTCACCCAAGAAGGAGCAGGTCATGAAGCTTTGTGGTTTTGATGTCGGGTTGGATCAACCCGTGTTTTTGATTGCAGGCCCTTGTGTCATCGAGTCTGAACAGATGGCCATTGATACAGCCGGACAATTAAAGGAGATTTGCCAGCGGGTCGGCATTCCCTTCATTTACAAAAGCTCTTATGACAAAGCCAACCGCAGCTCAGGCAAAAGTTTTCGCGGGCTGGGCATGGACAGTGGATTGAAGATTCTTGAGAACGTTCGAAATATCATCGGCGTTCCCGTGCTCACGGATGTACACGAAGAAGACGAGATCAACGAAGTGGCTTCCGTTGTTGATGTGCTTCAGACGCCGGCTTTTTTGTGCCGTCAAACAGATTTCATTCGCGCCGTGGCCACCACAGGCAAGCCTGTGAATATTAAAAAAGGGCAGTTTCTGGCCCCGGGTGATATGAAAAACGTGGTTGATAAAGCACGTGAGGCTGCCATTGAAAAAGGGCTGGGTACAGATCACATCATGGTGTGTGAGCGGGGCGTCAGCTTTGGTTACAACAATTTGGTGTCTGACATGCGAAGTCTGGCCATCATGCGTGACACGCAGTGCCCGGTGGTTTTTGACGCCACCCACTCCGTGCAATTGCCCGGCGGTCAGGGTACAACCTCAGGCGGTCAGCGCGAGTTTGTTCCGGTTTTGGCGAGGGCTGCGGTGGCCACGGGTGTGGCGGGTCTGTTTATGGAAACCCATCCTGACCCGGCAAAAGCAATGTCTGACGGCCCCAACGCATGGCCGCTTCCCAAGATGGAAGCCTTGCTGAAAACCTTGGTTGAGCTGGACCGTTTGGTCAAAGGACACGGCTTGGCCGAACTGAGCCTTTGATTCGGTTTTGTAAAGAATTTCATTTAATTTTTAGAGGATGTTATGAGCGCAATTGTTGATGTCATTGGCCGTGAGGTTATTGATTCTCGAGGTAATCCGACCGTTGAGTGTGATGTGTTGCTGGAGAGTGGTGCCATGGGTCGCGCAGCGGTTCCATCGGGTGCCTCAACCGGCTCACGGGAAGCCATTGAATTGAGGGATGGCGACAAAAGCCGGTACTTGGGCAAGGGCGTACTGACTGCAGTTGAGCACATCAACACGGAGGTGTCTGAATCCATTCTGGGACTGGATTCCCACGAGCAAAGCTTTTTGGATAAAACCCTGATTGATCTGGATGGTACTGAAAACAAATCGCGTTTGGGTGCAAATGCCTTGTTGGCCGTCTCAATGGCCGTTGCAAAAGCGGCTGCTGAAGAAACAGGTTTGCCTCTGTACAGGTATTTCGGTGGCATGGGTTCCATGGCCATGCCGGTGCCCATGATGAACGTCATTAACGGCGGGGCCCACGCCAACAACAACCTGGATATTCAGGAATTCATGATTCTGCCCGTCGGCGCGCCCACTTTCCGCGAAGCGATTCGTTACGGTGCGGAAGTATTTCATGCGTTGAAGGGTATTTTGCATGACAAGGGTTTGTCCACTGCAGTGGGTGACGAGGGCGGTTTCGCTCCGTCAGTGGCTAACCATGAAGCTGCAATTCAATTGATTTTGCAGGCGATTGAAAAAGCAGGCTACGAGCCTGGCACCCAGATTGCACTTGGTCTGGATTGCGCCAGTTCCGAGTTCTTCAAAAATGGCGTGTACCGCATGGAAGGTGAGGGCTTGAATTTGAGCGCTCAGGATTTCACGCATTTGCTGGAAAC
>JBEIKS010000300.1:0-2903 GCA_040379625.1 Burkholderiaceae bacterium | reverse complement strand
AGTTTGCAATCCTGTCCTCAAAGTCTTGAGGATCGGCGCGCGGGTAGAGGTTACGATTCAAATTCCTGTCCCCCATGCGCTGCTGCTTTTTATAAGCAAGCGGATTGGTGATGGGAACAAACGTCACGCTGCCCTGAACCAACGCCAGTTCACCCGACTCAAACTGCTCCATCAAGCGCAAAATTGCCTTGGTACCGCAAACCTCGTTACCGTGAACGGCACCCGTCACCATCAATTTGATGCCACCCTGTGGCGATGCGTATTGAACTGACTTGAAATGCATAACCGCCCTTTGTAAATTCCTTCACCTGATTGTAGAGGTTGCAGCAAAAAACAGGAAATCTGGTATAAAAACACATGAGACACAACTGATAAGCACAACAATACAATGCGCACAGACATTATTATTATCGGGGCCGGTTTTGGTGGTTTGGCAATGGCCATTGCCCTTAAAAAATCTGGTTTTCAAGACTTTCTGATTCTCGAGCAAGGTCAGTCTGCAGGGGGAACCTGGCGAGACAACCAGTATCCGGGGGCGGCCTGTGATGTTGAGTCCCACCTTTACTCACTGTCGGCTGCGCCGAACACGCATTGGTCGAGAAAATTCGGGGCTCAGGCAGAAATCAAGCGCTACATCGATACCTGCGTTAAAGAGCAGGATCTGGCCGGCCACATACGCTACGGTGTCACCGTCAGCGACGCGACATTCAACGACAACGCCGAACTCTGGAACATCGCTTGTGAATCCGGAGAAGTTTTTACCAGTCAGGTTTTGGTGAGTGCGTGCGGACAACTGAACCGTCCCGCCTATCCAAAACTCCAAGGCTTGGAGCGCTTTAAAGGCCATGTGTTCCACTCAGCCCGTTGGGACCACACATTTGAGCTCACCGGAAAGCGCGTCGCAGTCATTGGAACCGGTGCCAGCGCCATACAGTTTGTCCCTGAAATAGTGGACAAAGTCGCAAGCCTTACTTTGTTTCAACGCACCGCTGCCTGGGTCATTAGCAAGGGAGACCGTCCTTTCAACCTTGCAGAAAAATGGGCATTTAAAAACCTGCCACTGCTGGACAATGCCTACCGGGGGCTTGTTTACTGGAAAAATGAGTTTCGCGCCTTGGGTTTCACTCAGTTTTCAAAAGCCTTGGAAGTATTCGCTTTGGAAGCCAAATACATGGCCAAGCGCGACATCAAAGACCCGGAAAAGCGAAAAAAGGCGATCCCGGACTATAAAATCGGCTGCAAACGCATCCTGATTTCCAACGACTGGTACAAGGCGCTCAATAAAAGCAACCTGGACTTGGTGAGCACCGGAATTTCCAATATTTCAGAAAATGCAGTGCACACCACTGACGGCGTCGCGCATGAAGTAGACGCCATTATTTTTGGTACAGGTTTTAGCAGTACCGAATTTTTGTCTCCTATGAAAATCTACGGTAGAAACGGGCTGGATCTCAACCATGCGTGGAAAGAGGGCGCCCACGCCTACAAAGGCATCACCGTTTCCGGCTTCCCCAACTTTTTCATGCTGTACGGGCCCAACACCAATTTGGCGCACAGCTCGATTATTTTTATGCTGGAATGCCAGGTACGGTATGTCATGGACGCCGTCAAATGGTTGAAACACAGCCGCGCCCGCTCCATTGACGTGAAACCGGAAGCCTTGTCTGCATTCGATATCCGCACGCAAAAGAAACTTGAAGGCACCGTCTGGCAATCCGGTTGCAAATCCTGGTACATCACCGAATCAGGGCGAAATGTCTCCAATTGGCCTGGGTTCACATTCACTTACCGGTGGCTGACCCGAAAAATTGAAAAATCGGACTACACCGTACGCTGATTGCGAAAGGAATTTACATGTCGATGTTTAAACGTCTGTTACTTGCGCTGCTAATTGTTGTTGTGGCTGTCGCCAGCATGACCTACGCCCGCCACGGGGGTGGTGTTCCGTATGCCGATGTCTCGACCGCGCCAAGCCTGAGCGCGGACCAGCTTGAATTGGTGTTGTCGTACCCGGAACCCTTGGCCAACGTGGCGGTGGCGCAAGACGGGCGCGTCTTTTTTACAATACATCCCGAATCAAGACCCACAGGCGCAAAACTGTTGGTCAAAGAACTCGACGGCAGCATCAAACCGTACCCCTCCGAGGAGCAACAGGCAACACTGTTTGACGCGGTCATGGGCGTGGTCATTAATGCCGGGAACATCCTCTACACCGTTGATCACGGGCAACATGCATCCAAAGCACCCCGAATTATCGGTTTTGACTTGAGCAACAACCAAAAAGTGCTGGATCATGTTTTTTCTGCAGAATCGGCGCCGCTCGGTGCCATGCTGCAAGACCTGCAAGTGGATTCAAAAGGGGAGTTTGCCTATCTGGCCGACGTTGGCTTTCTAAACCAACGCCCCGGACTGGTGGTGTTGAACCTCAAGACGCTGGAATCCTGGCGCGTACTCGATAAGCACCCCTCCGTCACCCCGCAGAACTGGCTCATCAGAACATCCACCAAACCCATGCGGTTTTTAGGGGGGCTGATTGTGCTGAAACCCGGTGTAGACGGCATTGCCATTTCCAAGGACGATCAAACACTTGTTTATGGTGCGATGTCTCACGACACCCTGTTTTCTGTGCCCACAAGCAAGCTCAGAGAAAACAAAGGGGCTCAGGCGGAAGGCTTTGTAAAGGCATTGGGAAAGAAACCGCTCAACGACGGGCTGTCAATGGACAAAGAAGGCAATGTGTTTATCACCGATGTAGAACATGGCAGTGTGATGAAAATGACCCCTGACGGCACCTTGAACACCGTTATTCAAGATCAGAAAAAAATCCGCTGGGCTGACGCCTTGTCATTCGGACCGCAGGGCTATCTGTACGTAGCAGATTCCGCCATTCCGGATCAAATGCT
>JBEIKS010000299.1:0-2904 GCA_040379625.1 Burkholderiaceae bacterium | reverse complement strand
GATCCGAAAACCTCGGAACCTGTACTGCGTGAAAAACTCATTGGCTTGAAGAAATAAGGTGCCCACGGTGAATGCAAGCCCGAAGCAACTTCTGGGATATGGCGCTTTTGGCTGGGCCTTGGGTGCAGTCGCAGTCCCTCTCTACATTCAGGTGCCTTTCCTTTACACCCGCGGATTTGGCGTTGCCTTGGGTTGGGTCAGCGCCATTTTATTGCTGACGCGTCTGCTTGATGCCGTGGCCGACCCGCTCATTGGTCTATGGATAGATAGAATCAAGGCGCAGCGTGGCTATGTGCCCGCCATTGTGGCTTCCGCTCCTTTAATGGTTTTGGGCATGTGGGGGGTATTTTTCCCCGTAGGCGACACTGAAATGGCGAAAGCCATCAGCCTGTGCGTCTCCCTCATTATTGTTCATTTCGGCTTTAGCCTGGCCACCATCGCCTACCAGTCTTGGGGCGCCGAACTGGGTGAAACAGACCAAGAGCGTTCAAAATTTGTGGCGGCCCGCGAAGGTATCGGCATTGCAGGCGTGGTGCTGGCGGTTTCATTGCCCGCAACCCACTACGCTGGCCCGCTGGCATTGGCGTTCACGGTGGCCACCGCCCTTGGCTTGTTCATACTGCTGAAATATTCGCCACGCCCTCACCATGTGTCTGGAATCACCACAGCGTCCATCATTACGGAAACTGCCGGGCAAAGCATTCTGGCTCCACTGCGGCAACCCAGGTTCAGACGTTTGCTGATGATATTTTTGGTAAACGGCATTGCCGGAGCGCTGCCCGCCACACTGGTGCCCTTTTTTCTGCGCGACCGGCTGCAATTGCCCGACAGTGCGCAATGGACCTTGGGCGTTTATTTTTTGGTGGGTGCGTTTTCTACTGTGGTGTGGGTGAAAGTGGCTGACCGGATCGGCCTGATGAGCACCTGGATGATCGGTATTTTTATCACGGTCGTTGCGTTTCTGGGTGTGCTGCAACTGGAAGTGGGCAGCCTCTACGGCTTCCTCCTGATTTGCATACTGACAGGTCTGGCGTTGGGCACAGACTTGGCCCTGCCAGCTGCCATACTGGCAAAACTGATTTCAGAAGTCGGGGATCGCGGTCAAAGGGAAGGCGCCTATTTCGGATTGTGGAACTGGGTGAATAAATTCAACCTGGCCGTGGCACCGGCCTTGGCGCTACCGTTGCTTGGCTTGCTGGGCTATGAGGCGGCGGGCGATGGCACATCGGGGGTGGCGCAAAACACCGAAGCACTGCTGATTGTGTATTCAATCATTCCCTGTATTTTGAAAATCGTTGCGCTGGGCATGCTGGCGTTGGAAAAAAGAAGGAGCGTCACTTTATGATGAAATTTAATCAAGTCGGCAATTTTCTCCGTAAAAACGGTCTGCGCTTTTGTACTGCGGCCTTGATGTCCGGGGCTGTACTGGGCCTAAGCGCTTGTTCAACGGTAGACCCTTCCATTTATGCGCAAGAAAAGCCCAAGTTTGAATTGCAGAACTACTTCAATGGCAAAGTAGACGCCTGGGGCGTGTTCACAGACCGCTCCGGCAAGGTGGTGAAGCGCTTTACCGTGGTTCTGGACTGCAAGTGGACAGGCGACACCGGCGTGCTGGATGAAGACTTCACCTATTCCGATGGCAGCAAGCAAAAACGGGTCTGGACCCTGAAAAAACAAGGCGACAAGTACATCGGCACCGCAGCCGACGTGGTGGGTGAAGCCACAGGCGTGGCCAGTGGCAATGCCCTGCTCTGGTACTACACCATGGCGCTGCCGGTGGATGGCACCGTCTACAACGTGCAGTTCAACGACTGGATGTACCTGATGGACGACGAAGTGATGTTGAACAAAGCCGAAATGAGCAAGTTCGGCGTGAAACTCGGTGAAGTGACGCTGAGCTTTCGAAAACGCAAGTAAGGAATAGCCGATGCCATTGAATACCCCCATCAAGGACTGGTCCAACAAACGGGTCTGGATCATAGGCGCCTCCACTGGTATTGGCGAGGCCTTGGCCAAGCAACTCTCGCACGCGGGTGCAAGGTTGTTCATTTCCGCGCGCAGCAAAGACAAACTCGAGTTGCTGGCCGGTGCCTTGAACGCAACGCGCGCCCTGCCCTTTGACATGACCCATGAAGCCGCTGTTGCACATGCGGCTGAAACGGTGTTTGCGGAATGGGGTGGCGTGGATGTGGTGGTGGTCATGGCGGGCACCTACGTGGAAATGCGGGCGCAAAATTTTGATTTGGCCGCAGCCAAGCATCAGGTGGAAGTCAATATCAACGGCGTGTTGAATGTGTTGGCGCCCGTGTTGCCGCAACTCATCAAACAAGGCAGTGGGCACATCAGTCTGGTGTCCAGCGTGGCCGGATACAGCGGCTTGCCCAACGGCATGATCTACGGCGCCAGCAAGGCAGCCTTGATCAACATGGCAGAGGCACTGTTCGTAGACCTGAGCGAAAACAACGTGGACGTGAGCCTGGTGTGTCCAGGCTTTGTTGAAACACCGCTGACGGCAAAAAATGAATTCCCCATGCCTTTCATCATCACGGTGGAAGAAGCGGCAAAAGCCATGGTGGACAGTTTTGCCCGTGGCGATTTTGAAATGCATTTCCCCAAAAAATTCACCCGGATTTTGAAATTCTTGCGCTTGCTGCCCTACACCTTGTATTTTGCAGCAGTGAAAAAAACCACGGGCATGGGAGGTAAAAATGCACGTGGCTGAATCGGATGCGAAACCGGACCAATGGGGCGAAGCGGAATTGAATGCAGCCTTGCTGAAAACTGTGGCTGCGTTTGAAAACCTGACGCCTGCCTCTGTGAACCAATTGGATCAAATCTACACGGCCACGGCCTATTTCAAAGACCCCTTCAACGAGTTTGAAGGCGTCGAAGACATCAAACGGG
>JBEIKS010000298.1:0-2973 GCA_040379625.1 Burkholderiaceae bacterium | reverse complement strand
TTGCAGGCTTTCCATGATGGAGGCACCCACGCGGGCCACATGCGTGTTTCCCGCCAGTGTCAGCACCGGTACGTTGCACCACAGGGCTTCAATGGTGGTGGCGGTGCCGTTGTAAGGGACGGGGTCCAGCGCCAGGTCTACGCTGCGGTAGAGCGCCAGGTGTTGTTCAAACCCAGTGCGGGCTTTCAAGTCTATGCGGTCGGCGGGCAAGCCCAGCAGCGTAAGTCGTTCCCTGAATTCCGTCTGAATTGCCGCATCCGCCAGACCACCGGCTTTCAGCAGCAGCCGTGCATTGGGGCAGGCGTTAAGCAACATGGCCCAAGCCTGCAAGGTTTCATCGGTCAGCTTGGGCAAGTTGTTAAAGCATCCGAATAAAAAGCTGCCGTCTGTTTTTGCAGGTCGGTACTGCATGGCTTGCACCGTCCGGGGCTTTTGCAACAACACAAACGGTGCTGAAATGCGCAGCAAGTGTTCTGAATGAAATGCTTCGGTGTGACCAACGGGGTCTGCGATGGTGTCGGTGATCCGGTAGTCGATGGACGCAATGCCTGTGCTGTTGGGGTAGCCAAGATACGTGGCTTGAACGGGTGCCAGGCGTTGCTTGAACAGCGACAAATAACTGTTGCCCGTGTGGCCGGACAATTCAATGAGCACATGAATGTCGCGCTGTTTGATTTCCGTTTGAAACCGGGCGGTGTCCCAGGTGCTGCAGTCAAGAAACCGGTGCTCGCCGAGTTGTGCTTTAAGGCGTTTGGTCAGACCATCGCTTTCCGTGCCACGGTGCAGGCACGTCACCTTGGCTTGTTCCTCGGGCCACTGCAACAGCGTGGCTTCAATTAACTGCCCCACCGGGTGTTCGTAAAAATCGCTGCTTAAAAAAGCCAGATGCAGTTTTGCCGGCGCTGAGGAAAGTACCTGCTTCAGGGTTTGCAGGCGCTGGTTCAAAGCTATGTCTTCGGCGTGTGGTGGGCAAATAAATGCCGCAGCGCGTTGGTGTTCTGAAAAAACGAAGCCTGGGTCCATGTACAAATAATTCAGGGACAGTAAATAGTTTGAAATGTTGGTCGGGTTTTTTGGATTCAGGTTCAGTGCTTTTAGAAAATGGGTTTGCGCTTTCAGCACCTCGCCTGTTTTGTAGTAAAGCCCGCCCAAATGAATGTGAGTGCTTTCATCTTGGTCGTTGATGGTGAGCGCGTGCAGCCAACTGCTTCTGGCTTCGCTTAAGCGTCCCACGGCATTGAGTACTTTGCCTCTCTGAAAATAAGCGTGGCCCGTGGGCGTCATTTCCACCAGCGCATCGACAAACTTTTCTGCTTCGGGCCAGTCTTTTTTTCTGATGAGCAGGTCAATCAGGTTACCCATGGCCAAGGCCAGTCCGGGGTTCAGAACCAGCGCTTCTGTCAGTGCCAGATAAGCTTCTTCATACAGGCCCTGCATGTTGCACACATAGCCCAGGTTGTTGTGTGCCATGGCGTGCGAGGGTTGTGAGTCGCAGGCCCGGCGGTACGCAGCTTGTGCTGTTTTGAATTCGCTGATGGCGGCGGCTGCGTTGCCCAGTGTGAACGCCAGATCAAAAGACGCTTGTGCATTCAGGTGGGGTTGCAACAAGGTCACGGTCTCGCGGGCACGGCCTTGTGCGCGCAGGTATTCGCCGTAGGCGGCCAACACCTCATGGTGTTGTTGTGACAAAGCCAAGGCCCGCTGAAAGGCGGTGTCCACGGTTTCATGGGGCTGCCCTGGCTTGCCGGCCAGGGCCTTTGCTTGCCCCAGCGCAGCCAGCCATTGAACTTTATGGGTGGCGCTCAATGTAGCTAAAACTGTGTTTCAGACAGGTGAACCGGGTGCCGCGGGCAGGGGTGGGGCGCTGGGGTCTGCTGCAACAGAGCTGATGCCTGCAGCGTTGCCCACCACGGCGAGCAAGTCTTCCACCGGGCTTGCCAAGGCGGCTGGCAATTGCAGTTGTCCGCCGGCCAGGCTGGCAGCCAGGTCGGTCAGCGGGTTGCCTGAGCTGGCGGGTGCGGCTCCGCCGGTGGCTGCGTCGAGTTGGGCTGCGCCACTGAGGATGCCGTCTTCAATCATCGGGCCTGCGGTCGGAACCATTTCAATCGGGGCGCCATCAGTAAGCATGGCTGCGCCCGTCGAAAATGGTCCTGCCGGGCTGGGGGCGGGTGCGCCACCACCGGGTGGGTTGGTGTCTTGCAGGCCTGGGTCCAAAGGGCTGGGGGCTGGTGCGGGTGTTGTGTTGCCGCTGTCGCCGCCACCGCCACCGCCTGCCGCGGCAAGGCCGACGGCGGCCAGACCGATGGCTGCTCCGCCACCGGACAAACTGGCTGCAGCGGCCAAGCCACCAAACAGTCCACTGGTTTCCTGGGCCTCTACGTCCGCTTCTGCCACAGCAACGGCTTCGCCTACGCCATAAAAGTCGTCCGACAGGGCAAGGGACTGGTCCGTGGGAAGGCTGACTTCCGTAGTTTCACCGGCATTGTTGCTGGCCAGCACCAGTGTGTTGCCGAGGTCTTTTGACGGCAGAATCAAATCGCCTTTGAGCACAGGGTCGCCGGTTTTAAGCGTGACATTGTTGCCATTGCGCACCACCGTGATGTCGCCAGAAGGGGTTTTTCCGACAACGACTTTTGCATCCGCTGCGACTGCGCTGTTATTAATTGTGCCTTCGGGGCTGACGTCGGCGGGGCTGAGGGTGAGAGTGTTGTCTGACATGGCATTTTCTGTATCTTTACAATGACCTGTAGTGTACTCAAGGTTGGGGTTTGCTCCAATCAAAAGGCGGGAAAATTTACAATGTGGGGGGGCGTCGGGGTGACGCATGTGCTTGCCGGTGTGACTCTGTTGCTTGGGCGGACGCGGGCTTTTTCCTGTCTCAACCCTGCAAGCCTCGCCAAAAAACCGCAATGGCGGTTTTTTAGGTCGCCTGCGGCGCCTTCGGCTTGTGCGGGGTCGACAGGGCCCGCGCCC
>JBEIKS010000297.1:0-3024 GCA_040379625.1 Burkholderiaceae bacterium | reverse complement strand
CCTCCGAAAATCTGATTTTTTGCCTTTTGAGTTTCAAGGCGAAGCCGGTGCGGTCCAACCCAAGTACATCAGCAATTTTCGCAGTACGTAGGGCAGCAGAGCCAGGGCAAACAACGACACCAAAACAGGGGCGCTAAAAATATCGCCCGTGTTTTGAATGCGGCCCAACTGTGCCCCGGCATTGACATATAAAAAGGTGCCGGGCAGCATGCCGATAAAACTCGTCCAGAAAAACAGGCCAGCTTTCACATCGGTGAACGCCAATGCAATGTTCAAAACCGGATAGGGTATTGCCGGGGCCAATCTGAGCCCAAGCAAAATACTGAGCCGTTCTTTGGACAGCAACTGTTGAACCCGCGCTATGGGTCTGGAAAAACGCAGCGGCAGTTTTTCTTTTAGCCAGCGCCGGGTCGCCAGCATGGTCAGCAGGGCGCCCACGCTTGATGCGGCATTTGCAAGCAGCGTACACCATGCCAAGCCAAAGCAGGCGCCACCAATGAGCATCAGGGGCGCCGCGCCCGGCAAGCACAATGCAGATACAAATACGAAACACAGGAAGTAGAGAGCCGTGGCTGTGACTGGAAATTCAGCCACCCAAGCCATTAACCCTGCTTGTGCAGACAGTAATTGCGCAACTGAAAAATCCACGCTGGCTGTTGGTGCGGTTCAGCGTTTGGCCGCAGCCAAGGCTTTGGCCAAGTCTTCGCCGGTTTGGTAGTGCGGCACTCGGAATATCAAGCGTTTGGTTCTTTGGATGAAACTGTTGCGACCTTTGATTTCCTGTTCCCAGTAAAGGTTTGCCAGTTCAATGTTTTTGGCTTCGTTCAATTCAAACGCTTCTTTTGAAAAAGCGCCACCGAAAATATACAGCTTACCGTTTACGATTTTAAAGGTGTCTGCATCGCCACCCCATGGAATACCGTAGACGATGCCGTTCGCACAGTAACCGCCGTACTGAGGTAAATAGCGACTTGGGCTTTGCTGAAACGCAGCCTTGTTTTCAGCAGAGACAAAATAAAAAGCAACACCGTCAAGGTTTTCAGAAAACTCCGGCAAGCCTTGCTGATAACTGCCGTTCTTGAAGTAGTTCACCACATCGGCCCCTTTTAGCATCACCCTGTCGTGGGTTGGCAGGGCAACTGCATTGACCGGGCTTAGCGCGCTGCTGGGGTTTTGGGCGAAATAGGCGCTGCAACCCCCAAGTGCAAGCAATAGGCTAAAGAGAGTGCAGCGATAAAGGGTTGTGTTCATGTTCAATGGCTTCATAGGGGGCAGTCCAATTTAAAATGGCGCTGGCCTGTTGGCAGCGCTTGCGCAGGTCGTTGGCATCTTTTCCGTGCAGGTTCAGCAGACCGTAGCGGTAACTGCCCAGCCATTTGAAGTCGCGTGCAATTTCAGCGCTGTCTTTGGGGAAGGGCATCACAATGGCGTCTGGAAAAAGTGTTTTTACCTTTTTAACCGCCGCGTTGTTTGGCATTGAAGGGCGCTGTTCCGGGCTGAAGCAGCGATAAACAAAGCTGGCGGCGGCACCCGCCACGGGCTTGCGTTTTTTAATGTCTGCCGGGTTGAGCCCATGGGCCAGCCACAGCGCAATTTCATGCAGGTCCCAACCCTCTACATTTGCATAAAAATCAGAAAACTGCGAGGAGGCTCTTGGGTTGAATTCAATAATGGTGATGCGTCCGGAGGCTGCATCATGGAAAAACTCCATGTTGAACTGGCCGTGGTTAAAGCCAATGGCCAGCAAAAACCGGCGAGCGATGTCAAACGCTTGGGCTTGAACATCTGCCGTCAGGCTGCAGGGGTATTCAAAACGCATGAAGGCTTGGGTGCCCGGGTACATGATTTCGTTGGCCACACCCATCAGGTGGGCTTCACCGTTGAACACATAGCCATCCAGGCAATACTGCAATCCTGTGACTGGCGTTTCCAGCAGCAGGCTGTGAGAAGAACCCGCCTCGGGCAAGCGGCGTTTGCAAATGCGTTCAAAGGGTTCCACGAGGTGGCGGATCACCCACAATTCCCGGGCAGAAAAGCGCGTGTGGGCTTGCAATTGCGCTTTGGAATGCACAGTTTTTGCCAACACTGAAAACGCAGCCTTGATGGGTTTTGCAAAACAGGGGTAAGTGATGCCTTCAGGTATGTCTTCGCCGTAATCTGCCGTCAGCCTTTGGAAGCCAACGTTGGCCTCTGGTGCCACCTCAGCCAGTATTTGCCGAGCGTACCATTTGTGTTGGCAGGCCAACACCGCTTTAACCGGCGTACCGGGCCAATGCATTTTTTCTGCAATCAGGGCGGCGCACAACGCGCCGAATTGTTCATGGTGAGACACCACTGCCGTTGCCCCGCGCTTGCGGGCCCAATTTCCCCAACGGTTTGCGAATCGTTCCATGTCAAACCATGCCAACCGGGCATTGCTGGGAAAGCTGAAGAGGTCAAAACCAGCGTGCAATTGCGCAAATGCGTGTTCATGCTTTTCAAATGCCAGCGCATCGAAGTCGTAAGAGAACAGGCAGAGGGTTTTTTCAGTGCGCATGGTCTCAGGGAAACACTAAGGTTTTTTCTTTTTGAATTTCGCGATGTCCAGCCACAGTTCCACCGTGGCGTCTTGCAAACTCTTGCCGGGTTGCTGATTGCAATATTGGTCTATGAACAAGTAGATTTTTTCGTTGGAGAGATCTTTGAGGGGGTCATTTCGCAAAATATCTGCCTGAGCACCCGCCAAACCGGACAAATATCCTGCAATCCAGAATTTTGTTGTGAGTTCAGACAACTTCTGGGTGGAGCTTACCTGCCGCAGTTCCGCCCATTCGACGCAGGACTTCGCACCCTTCACGGTGACTGCGTTTGCGTCGCCTTGAAAAAACACAAACAGAAGCGCTGCCAACCACGCGAAACGACTCATGTAACTACCCACAACTCTCCAACAGCTTATTGTAATGGTTGGCGACTGAAATCAGAAATCTGCGATGCTGACTTCTGCGGCCTTTGGCACCAGTTGCAGCACTTTGATGCGGGCCAGTT
>JBEIKS010000296.1:0-3029 GCA_040379625.1 Burkholderiaceae bacterium | reverse complement strand
GGCTTCCAGACCTGCCTTGGCTTGTTGCATGGCTTGACCGGCTGTGATGGCGCCGAACGCGTTCACATAACCTTTTTTAGCACCGCCATTGACCTTGTTCCAGAGCACTTCTGCGCCACGCTTGGCGTAGGTGTACTCAGGCACCATGGAACCGCGCAGACGAACCACGTCTTCTGCGGTGTAAGCGCGCTTGACGCCTTTCCAACGGGGGTTGGTTTCCCAATCTTTTTTCAGTTCCGCAACTTGCTGGTCAAAAGTTTTCATGCTTAAAGGTCCTCAATGAAAAGGTGAAGGTCAATCTGAAATTTCGTATCAAGTCTCACGCTGTTTTTGGCATTGCGAATGCAGTGCAATGTGGTTACCTCGAATAGACGATATAAACGTGATGATGAGCCGGTATTCTACCGCTCATTTTAAAAATAAAGAAGTGTTATATCTTATATAAGACTTAAAATTTAACCGATTAGAATTAATGACTTAGAATTTTCATTTCGCAATATGAAAACAAGTAACGCCAACTGAAATGTGGAATTCCGTTGTGCTGAGGTATATTTCACAATGTGAGAAACGATTTTGCAGCCATTCGCTAAAAATGGCTGCAAAGCGTGTGATGCAGAGGGAAAGAAGGCGGTCAGAAGCGACCTGTCAGTGTGCCGGCGGCGGGTAAATTCAACACCCGACCATCAGAGAAGCTCAAGGTCACGGGGCCATCGGTCACCACTTCATAAGCTGCACCAGAACCCAAACACGTACCGGCCACATCAATACTCAAGGCTTTTACGTTTTTCAGGTTGGCCTTGAAGCTGTTGCTGGCCGGTGCTGCCATCAAACCACCCACAAAGCGGCGGAAGGTTCTGATGTAAGGCACCGGCCCGTTGCCGCCATCCTGCCCTGTTTCTGTGGCGCGAATGCCCTTGCCGCACGCTGCGCTGCTGGCATCAATGTCGATATAACCAGCCCCACGCCCCACCACGTTCGAAACCCAGTAGGCCTTGTCGTGTTTGATGCCATATTCAGGGTAGGCCAAAGACGCATCCGTTCTGAACACCACGCGGCCGGGGTTTTCAACGCGTTTCAGATCTTTGGTGTAGGCGGCCTCTTTTTTCCAGTCGTCCAGCGCAATCAGTGTTAAATGTTCTGCCGCAATGTGCAGGAAAAAGTCATACACCACACCAGCGGTTTCACCCAAGCGTTGCGCCCATGCCAAGCCGGTATTCACCTGTACCAATTCATCTGCGGTGGCATAGGAATGCGTGCTGGGAATGTGCAGCAGGTTACCCATGAAATCAATGACATTGCCCACAGCGCCAATTTTTGAACTCACAGGCAAAGCCCCGCCGCTCGCGCTGGCAAACTGTGCAGAACCCGCCGGCAACGGATTGCCGGGAATCGGCAAATTCAACAAGTCGCCAGTAAAGCCCACCCAGTTGTTCAAGCCTGCGAAACGGTCTGGATACAGCGCTGCCAGACGCGAAGCGCCATAACCGCCCATGGAATAACCGCTGGCAAAAATACGTTTGTCGTCGATGTTGAACAAGGCCATCACATCGTCATAAACATCCAGCACATCGCGCTCGGAAATGTCTGAATAAAAACCATAAGGACCGCGTCCCAGCGGCGCCACCAAAATCCGGTTCACTTCATCGCCAAACTGCTTTTGCATGCCAGGCTGGTTTACTTGACTGGCGTGGTTGGCCTCGCAACCATGCAGCACCATTTGCAGGCCGCGCACATCAGACCCATTCACCTTGGCCGGCACATAAATGCCATACGGCTGGTACTTGCCCACATAATTGAACAGCTGCTCGCACGGCGCGCCCGTGTTGCCATGGCGACCTGGCAAGCCCTTGAGCACCATGCCCTCGCCTGTTGAACCCTTCACCGTGTATTTCGAGGTGTACACCCGCTGATGAAACCCGGTGGCCACCGCCGTACCCCGCGTTACACCACCCACCAGGTCAGCCGTACTGACCACGGCGTTAAAACCGGAAATGTCCTTGGCCATCAAAGCCGCGGCTTGCTTGTCTTCCCACCAGTTGCCCAGATTCGGCAACACTTGCTCAGGAATACCGCCGGTGGCACCCGCACCCTCTTGGGTTCCGCGGAAAGCCACGTTCATCACGGTACGGTCTTTTTGCGCTGTCACCGCCCAGACTTTCCACTGCGGCGCTGCCGGCAGGGCAAAGCGAACCGTCACCAAGTTGCCGGCAACGTCCACCACGGCATTTTTATTCGTAAATTCATACACCTCATCAGCGCCCTTGACGGTCAGACCCATCAGTTGCTTGTTGCCAGTGGCGGGGTTGTTGTCGGTGTCGATGGCCAAGGCCACGATTGTTTGGTCGGGTTGGTACAAGGCATTGAGCTCAAACTGGGCCACCACTTGCGAGCCTTGCAAGGAAATATCAAGCCGCACCAAGTCGGCGGTGTTTTCTGAACCCACCGGATAACGAGAATCGCCCGCAGTGGGAGACAGCAAACCCGGATTGTTGGCACCGAACGGATTTCCATTCTGCCCTTCGCGTGAAGCCAGATTCAGCAAGGTCGGAGAGGTTGGGCTGGGGGAGACTGCGCCCACATCTGCGCCGTAGTCGTCGTACACATAGTCGCGGTACACCAAGTGCCCAGCGCACAGCTCTGTAAGACCAGCAAACCAGGAGGACTTTCCACAAGACGATGTTTGCGCAGCCACCAAGGTCTGCGACGGGCTCAACACGGTTCCGTCAGGCTTGGTCACGGTGTTTTCACTGGCACTGACATTGCTGGCCCCAGTGCGCTGCGAACCCGTTGCGCTCACTGCGCTGGTGCTGTCAGAACCCGCACCACAGGCCGACAAAGCCAAGGCGGCAAAAACAGGCGCCAACAATTTAACTGAGGTAGAGGTGCAAGCTGTGCGAACGTTCGTCATTTTTTAGCGCCAAGTGTGTTCATTGAGAGTGATACTTGGGAAAGGCGGATCTAGATTCAGTTGGGCGCTCGTGTTCGCTTGGTGCGGCTATTTGGGCGATATTGCGATACTTTTTTTGGGG
>JBEIKS010000295.1:0-3035 GCA_040379625.1 Burkholderiaceae bacterium | reverse complement strand
GCCTCGCATTTGCAGAATGGTGTTTCTGACAGCGGCTTCAAGCAACACCGCCAGATTTCGACCCGCCGCCACAGGCCAGGTAACCTTGCGAATGGGCAGGCCCAGCACATTTTGGTATTCGGGATGCAGGGGCAGCCGTTCCTGGGTTAATTCCAGCGAGGCTTTGCGTGCCAGATGAACAATCAGTTTGAGGCGCATCTTGCGGCGAACGGCGGTCTCTCCAAAAATGGATTTTATATCAAGCAAGCCCAAGCCTCGAACCTCAAGCAGGTTACGTAAAATTTCCGGGCAACGGCCTTCGATGTAATTCGGCGCTTCCCTGGCAAATTCAACTGCATCGTCTGCCACCAGGCCATGCCCGCGTGAAATCAGTTCCAGTCCAAGCTCGCTTTTTCCCAGGCCCGACTCACCGCTGATGAGCACGCCCATGCCCAACACATCCATGTACACCCCATGCATGACACAGGTGGGTGCCAGCCACTTGTTTACAAATACGCGCAAGAAATCAATGATTTGTGCAGCAGAAACAGGGGTTGTCAGCAATGGTACGTGGTGTTGGTTGCAAGACTTCAGCAAATCCGGATGCGGGGAAAATCCTTCGGCAACAATAATGGCCGGCGGATTGCCGGTCATCAGCTTGTTGGTCTGGTTGGCCCGTCTTGCAGGGTCAATGCGGGTGAAATATTCAACTTCCTGCTGGCCGAACACCTGAATTCGGCTGGGGTGAATGATATTGAGGTGACCAACAATTTCCGACGATGAAAAGCACTCAAGATCTATGATGCGGTTTCCGCCTTCAAAGCCTGCAACCCATTGAAATTGAAGCTTTTCTTTGTTGGCGTTGATAAGGTCGCTGAGTCTTTTCATTTTGAGCCTAACTCTGGAATGCAGTCCATTGACTGATGAGCCGGTGTATTTCTTCGGCGTTGGACGATTGGCACAGCGCTTCCCTGAACACTTTGTCGGACAGCATTTGTGCCAGTTCGGACAGTAAATCCAGGTGGGTTTGATTCGCAGCCTCTGGCACCAATAAAAATATCATGAGTTTTACGGGTTGCCCATCAGGCGCTTCAAAAGGAAGGGGTTCCATGACCCGGATGAGGGCGGCGCTGGCTTTTTTCAGGCCTTTGATGCGACCGTGGGGAACCGCGACCTGTAGTCCCAGACCTGTTGAGCCCAGACGCTCGCGGGCCAGAAGACTGTCGAACACCTTGTCTCTGGCAATGCCAAGCATGTTCTCAAACAGCAAGCCAGCCTGCTCAAAGACTCTCTTTTTGCTGGTGGCAACAACATCAAGCTGTATGTGTGATAGAGGCAATATGCCTGCGATTTGATTCATCGCTTTACAGGAAACCCTTTAGCATCAACAGGCTCGGATTATACGCTTGAACAAAAACAAAAAAAGGCGGAGGAGTCCGCCTTGTTTTTTTAAGACCAAAGAGCATCCACTACTCTGCCAACACCTGATGTTTCATGGCAGCGTGGGCATGATTTTTCGTTTTGTCTTTGTGTCGCAGCACCTGTCTGTCGAGTTTGTCGATTAAGAGATCAATAGCGGCGTAAAGGTTCTCGTCTGAGGCTTCAGCATGAATTTCCTTGCCCCGCAGGTGCAAGGTGACTTCTGCTTTTTGAATCAGTTTTTCCACAGAGAGCATGACCGAGGCGTCCAGGACGTGATCAAAGTGCCTTCGAATTTTCTCCATTTTTTCAGTCACATAGGCATGAATGGAGGGGGTGACAACGAGATGATGGCCGCTGACATTTAAATTCATATAAGACTCTCCTAACTCAAAAAGCGCGACATTTAACGACTTTGTTACAACGTCTTGCGCAAATTCACCGGGGGTATGCGTAGCGATTCCCGGTACTTGGCCACCGTACGTCTTGCAACGACGATGCCCTGCTGGCTAAAAAGATCTGCTAATTGGCTGTCTGATAGTGGGTGCTTTGGATCCTCTGCAGTGATGAATTGTTTTAACAACGCTCGAATTGCCGTGCTGGAGGCGGAACCTCCTGTGTCTGTTGAAACATGGCTTCCGAAGAAATACTTTAGCTCAAAAGTGCCAAAAGGAGTCAACATATATTTTTGATTAGTCACCCTTGAAACTGTTGACTCGTGCAGTCCGAGACGTTCCGCAATTTCCCTCAAAACCAAAGGTTGCATGGCGATTTCACCGTGGTTGAAAAACGCCTGCTGGGTTTCAACAATGGCTTGCGAAACCCTTAAAATGGTGTCGAACCGTTGCTGTATGTTTTTAATCAGCCAGCGGGCTTCCTGAAGTTGCGCTGACAGTTGTGTGCCGCCCTGCCCACGCTGACCTTTTAGAATCTGCGCGTAAATTTCATTTACTTTTAGCTTCGGCATCACATCGTTGTTCAATGTGACCACCCACCGTGCTTTGACCTTGCGCACAATAATGTCTGGAATCACATAGTTTTCAGAAGCTTGAGAAAAACGGGCGCCGGGAAACGGATCCAGTGATTTGATCAGTATTTGTGCTTGTCTGAGCATTTCATCGTTGATGCCCAATACTTTTTTGAGTTTAACGAACTCTTTTTGCGCCAACAGTTCCAGATGCCGCTCAACAATGGCCATGGCATAAGGGTATTCCGGCTCTTCCTTTAATTCATCGTGTCTGGCGAGCAATTGCAATTTCAGGCATTCCGAGGCGTTTCTCGCGGCAATACCTGCCGGGTCAAAGCTTTGCAGCAACTTCAGTGCGGTGTTCAGCTCTTCGGGTGCAATTTCAAGATCTTCCGGTAAGGTCTGGTAAATGCCGTCAAGATCGTCATTCAGGTAGCCATCGTCGTTTAACAGGTCTATTAAAATTGAAACCAAGGCGATGTCGCGGGTGGAGCTGGCTGTCAGGCGGAGTTGCTGCGTTAAATGTTCTGTCAGGCTGGTACTTTTGCCGGCCACTTGGGGTTGTGATTTTTCATCGTCTTCTGACCCGCGGTTGTCGTCTGACCAATCGTTGCCCCAGTTTTCTGTGCCGTAAGAGAGGTCTGAATCAAGTTCATTGCTGCGCTCGGTT
>JBEIKS010000294.1:0-3038 GCA_040379625.1 Burkholderiaceae bacterium | reverse complement strand
GCAGCGCCGCTGTAGCGGTTTTTCTGCTTTTGGGTGTGGTTGGCGTTTTTGTAATTGTGCTGGCCGAATCTCATGAGTGGGCTGAAGCGATGTGGTTTCGGCACCGCAGCCGCCTGTTGTCTGCACCACAGGCCTGTGTGCTTGAGCGGGGCGATTCCAACGTATCCCCGCCTGAGTTGTTTGTTTCAATTCACGTGCCTGCCCATGAAGAGCCTCCGGCGTTGTTGATTGCGACCTTGAATGCGCTTGCCAAGCTTGATTACCGGTTCTACGAGGTGATTGTTGTCGACAACAACACCACAGAGGAAGGAACCTGGCGCCCGGTGCAGCAGCACTGTGCCCAATTGGGCGAGCGGTTTCGTTTTTTTCACGTGGCAGATTTGACTGGCTATAAGGCTGGTGCCTTGAACTATGCACTGGAAAGAACCGACCTGCGGGCTGAGGTGGTTGCAGTCATTGATGCAGACTACTGCGTACAGCCTGACTGGTTAAAGGATCTGACGCCGCAATTCAAGCAAGCGGAAATCGGCATTGTTCAGGCACCCCAAGACTACCGTGACGGCACTGAAAGCACTTTCAAGGCGCTGTGCCATGCAGAGTACAAAGGTTTCTTTCATTTGGGCATGGTGACGCGCAATGAGCGCAACGCCATTATTCAGCACGGCACCATGACGCTGGTCAGGCGTGGTTTGCTGGAAGCGGTGGGTGGCTGGGGGGTGAGCACCGTAACAGAGGACACCGAGCTGGGCTTGCGTGTTCTTGAGCAAGGACATGAAGCTGTCTACATTAATCACAGTTATGGCAAAGGTTTGGTTCCGGATACCTTTCTTGACTATAAAAACCAGCGTTACCGTTGGGCCTATGGCGCCATGCAGATACTGCGCGAGCACGCTGGTGAATTGCTTGGATACAAGCCCAGCCGCCTGACCGCGGGTCAGCGCTATCACTTTTTGTCAGGGTGGCTGCCCTGGATGGCAGACGGCCTGAATCTGGTGTTTAGTGTTGTGGCGATGCTGTGGTCTGCGCTGATGCTGTGGTCGCCAGTGGTATACAACGCACCGCCCTTGCTCATTAGTATTGTTCCCATCATGTTTTTTACTTTCAGGGTCAGCAAGTTGTTCGCCTTGTATCTGGGGCCGGTTCGCAGCGATGTTAAAACCGCTGGTGCGGCAACGCTGGCGGGCTTGTCTTTGAGTTACACCATAGGGCGCGCGGCTTTGTCTGGTTTGTTGCTGGGCAGGCGCATACCTTTTATTCGAACTCCAAAGCTGTCCCATCGCATGCCCTTGCTGTCAGCACTCGCCGCAGCCCGCGATGAAACTTTGTTTGTGTCGGTACTGTTGGGCTTGCTTGTGGGCTTGTGTGTTGAACTGGGTCTGGAGTCGAAAGAAAATTTGGCTTGGTGCCTTGTTTTGCTGACGCAAAGCCTGCCGTATTTTTCAGCTTCGCTGGTGTCTGTGATTGCCGCGCTTCCTTCGCGATACAAGACTGAAAACGGTATGATTCTCCCCTGACTTCATTCGCAAGCAAGCATAAAAAAATGTCTACCCCCACGTCAGTTTCCATGGTTCAAGGCTCGGTTTGGCGTCAGGTTGTCAGCTTGTTGCTGGCATTGCTGTGGCTCAATGGCTTGCTCAGTTTCACAGGCATCTGGCCGACCTTGCTGGTGGTGCCTGACACTCGCATTGCCCCTGAGTTCATCGTATTGCTGTTGTTGTTGTCTGCAGTTGTTGCGATTGCAGGACCGACACCGCGCCGGCTGCTGAGCACCATGGCTGGGGTCTACCTTTTGTTGGTTGTTGGCCGCTACGCAGATGTGGTGGTGCCTCATTTACTGGGGCGCCCGGTGAACCTTTACTGGGACATGCCGCAAATACCCCGTTTCTTGTGGGTTACGGCTGGCGGCTTGCCATGGTGGGTCACTGTCTTGGCGTTGTTGCTGGTGTATGCGCTCGTCTGGTTGTTTCATCGCAGCCTGCATCTGGCCATACAGGTGGTTGCTCAAGCGGTGTTGCCCGTGGCTCGTCATGCCGCTTTGTGGTGCGCTTTGCTACTGTTGGGTGGCCTGGCTGGCGCCAATTATGCGGGCGTACAGGCCACATGGTGCTGTGTTTCCAAACCTGTGGTGCCGACCTATTGGCTGGAAACCGTAAAACTTTGGGATGCCTTTTTTCCGGAGCGGGTGGCGCGTTTGTTGCCGGCCTCCACGGTTATTGACGAGGCCTTGGCCAAGCCTGCCGAAGAGGTGTTGGCAGGCTTGAATCACCGTGACCTGATGCTTGTTTTTCTGGAAACCTATGGCGCTGTTCTCTACGACGTACCAGAGGCGGTGGCGGCAACTTCAACCACCCGCAAACAGCTGGAGGAGTCCATCCTCGCCAGTGGCCGGTACGTGGTGTCGGCGTTTTATCGCTCACCCACCATCGGTGGTGCAAGCGACCTCGCTCACATGTCTGTGTTGTCAGGCATTGATTTGTCTGACCCCCGTCGCCACGATGTTTTGCTGACCACGAACCGTCCCACGCTGTTGAAGGTATTTCAGCACGCAGGTTATGAAACCTTTGGTTTGTACCATTCAGTGGCTTGGGATTGGGTGGAGCGGGTCTATTATGGTTTCGATGTTTATTTAAGTGGGCCAGATCTGGATTACCAAGGGCCGGGGTTTGGCTTTTGGAAGGTACCAGACCAATTTGCAGCCGCGCGGGTTGAACAACTCTACCCGCGCACGAAAAAAGCCCGTCCCCGGTTTACCCTGTTTCCCACCATCTCCACCCATTTTCCTTTTCATCAGGTGCCGCCTTACCAGCCGGACTGGGAGCGTTTGCTCAGTTCCACCCCTTTTGATGCCACGGAGGCCGCCCGGGCGCAGGCCGAACAAGTGAACTGGGCAAACATGCGGCCCGACTACTTTCGCACCATTAATTACACACACACCTGGTTTTCTGGATATTTCAGGCAACCAGAGCCTCGGGAAACCGTCTACGTAATGATAGGTGACCATCAGCCCACAGGCAGCGTGGCAGGTGAGGGCGCGTCCT
>JBEIKS010000293.1:0-3083 GCA_040379625.1 Burkholderiaceae bacterium | reverse complement strand
GGGTCAGCAGATGGGTCAGGGCGGCCTTGAGTTGCAAGGCTTTTGGCCACGGGCTATTCAAACTGGCGTTTGAGAGTGTGTGGATGCCGTTGTTCAGATCTTGGGGGCGGTTGTATTCGTTCTGGTGCATGACGCTCCACAGGCCCTCTGGATTGGCTTGCGCAATCAACAGGTTAAACAGTTTGTAGTCATTGAGGGCGAGCGCCGCCGGGCGTTTGGCCTCCAAGGCCTCCAGTACCAGCAAACCTCTGGATTTGTTCCCCGGCTTGCCTGTCGGTTTTCTGATGTTGGTCAGCGCGGCAAGCCGTCCGCCAGCGGTGATGCCCATCCAGGTTCCTCCGCTTTGCAGGTCGCGCCCGGACAACACCTCGGCATTCTTTTCGGTTTTCCACCACTGGCTTGGCAAGGTGGGGCGCTCATGGAATTCGTCGCGATTTGCAAGCAGCACCAGTGGGTACTCGGGGTGGGCATTAACAGAGAACGCAATCAGGCACATGTCAGTTCGGAAAAGTATTCGCTGCTCAGCGACAGGTGCGCATAGCAGCCCATGTCGGCGCGGAGTTCGGTCAAAGATTCAACCAATGCGAGCAGTTGAGGTTCCGTGACCGGCCCATAAACTTCCATTAAGGTAATGAGCCCCTCTTTGGTTTCCGGGCGTCTGAGCAATTGCGGCTTGAAGGCCAACGGGGCATTCGCAAACGCTTGTTCCAGCCGGGTAAAAAGTGTGGCTGCGTGATTACAAAAGGAGGGTAGTTGAGATTCACCGACCTTGTAATATACATAGAGCCACTTAGTCTGCATTTTCATCGTTTTTTATGAGAACTCAGTTGGGTTTTTGAGTGATGGAGTAGGGCAGTTTGCCCAAACAGACCTCTGGTCCCTCAAGCGTATTCAGATGCAGCGTTGCACCTTCGAGCAAATCGCTGGAAACCTCAAATAAAAATACGGTGTTGTTGTTCACATCTTTTGCAGCAGAAACAACCTTGCCTGCGGGTTCGTTGGGGTGCGTTGAGGCAAAGATGTCTGCTCCGGGTGCGAGAGTGTCGGTGATGACATGGCCCAAGTGCATGCGACGTTTCATTTTTCCAAGGTAGTGTGAACGGGCAACGATTTCCTGTCCCGGGTAACAACCTTTTTGAAAATTGACGCCGCCAATCAGATCCAGATTCACCATTTGAGGCACAAAAGTTTCAACGGTCCGGCTTTCAATTTGCGGTATGCCGCACAAAATATCGTCGTGCGCCCAGAACTTTTCACCCTCAGGTGTTTCAAGTAGTTCAATTGAGCGATCTGTCGCTGAAAGCAGTAAAACGCGTTGCGCTTCGTCGCTGCTAAACCAGATGACAGCCGTCTTGCTGTTATCGCTGTTTCGCTTAACCTGCATCTGCGCGCTTGTGCCGGAAAGATCAATTCCGCAAGCCTCGGAGAGTTCGGGCGTTGAACCCTTCAGACCCGTGATTACAAAGTCATCACTGACGTCCCGCAGTTTGCACTTGGCGCGCAATACGAACATGGACAGCCGTTTTACCAAGGCGGGAAGTAATGCCTTGTCAGTGATCAAAAACAAATCTGCACCCTGGCGCAAGACCGTGAATTGCCCGAGCAGCCGCCCTTTGGCGGTGCAATAACCGGCGAGTCTGGCTTGGTCTGGACTCATGGAGGCAACGTCATTGGTGAGTTGCCCTTGCAGGAAGCTTGCCGCTTCCTCACCCGTTGCTAAAATAACCCCGAGGGTTGATAAAAGTTCACGCTTGATACCCGACATCTGAGCTCCTGCTTGCGATGATGACTGATGGAGCGAGGGCTGTTTTTAAAGCCTCACTAACATTGTATTATCCATGCTTTTCTGTCGGGGTTTCTCGTCCCAGCAGCGTTTTTAGGGGTCCATCGTTGACTAAACCATCAAAAGTCATTCCCATGCGAAGACGCAAATCCACGTCAGGCCGATCAAGGCGCTTTCTTGTGGGTTTTCTGCTCTCCGCCATGTTGTTGATGGCGATCGCAGGATGGTATGCATTTGGCCCTTTGACGGTGAAGCCCGGTGTGGATTTTGTCCATGTTTCCCCAAAACAGGGCGCTTTGGCGGTTGGGCAGGAATTGCAGGCGCAAGGCATTGACCTTCATCCAAGGGTTTTTGCCGTATTGGCGCAAAGCTCAGGTGTGGCCTCACGGTTAAAGGCGGGCAGCTTTGAGTTGCCGCCAGCGTTGTCGGCTTGGGGTTTGGTTAAACTGATCAGTCGGGGAGATGTTCGTTTCAGTGAATTGTCGGTCATTGAGGGATGGTCCTTTCAACGCTTCCGGCAAGCGGTGAATCAACACACTGCCCTGCGCCACGAAACCCTGAAAATGTCAGACGCAGAGTTGATGACGGCCTTGAAACTGGAGGGACGGCATCCTGAAGGCTTGTTTTTTCCTGACACCTATTTATTTCCTAAAAATGCCAGTGATTTACAGCTATTTGAAATGGCGCAAAAAAGAATGGCGTATGAACTTGAGGTTGCGTGGGCTCTGCGCCACCCCGACGTTCCTTTGAAATCGCCCTATGAGGCCTTGATCATGGCGTCCATCATTGAAAAAGAAACAGGCTTGGCTTCAGACAGGAAATCAATCAGCAGCGTGTTTGCCAACCGTTTGCGAAAAGGCATGATGCTTCAAACCGATCCAACCGTGATTTACGGTGTTGGCGAGGCGTTTGACGGTGATTTGCGACGCCGCGATCTTCGTACGGACACACCTTACAATACGTACACTCGCAACGGTTTGCCCCCGACCCCCATTTCATTGCCGGGGCGTGACGCCTTGCTGGCTGCAGTTCAGCCTGCAAATTCGCCATTTGTCTATTTTGTGGCCAAGGGCGATGGCAGCAGTTATTTTTCCAGCACGCTGGACGAGCATAATAAAGCGGTGGATCGTTACATCAGGAACAAAAGAAAGGCGGGCGCTCCGTGACGCTGCGAGGTCGACTGATCAGTTTTGAGGGCATGGATGGCGCGGGTAAGTCCAGCCATATTCAGGAAGTGGTCGCTGTACTTGAGGAAAATGGTTTCCGTGTCTTGAGGACGCGTGAGCCGGGGGGGACTCCC
>JBEIKS010000292.1:0-3086 GCA_040379625.1 Burkholderiaceae bacterium | reverse complement strand
GTGCTGGAAAGTCTACGCTTCTACACATCATGGCGACTTTGGAACCCCCAGATGCCGGAGAAATCCTGATTGACGGCATCAACCCTTACACGCTGAAAGAACGTCAGCGCAGTCTGCTTAGGTGTCAAAAAATCGGTTTGGTTTTCCAAGCATTTTACTTACTGCCTCATTTGTCCGCGAAACAAAATATTGCACTTCCTTGGTTACTGTCGGGACTGAGCCCAAATGCTGATCGCATAGACACTTTACTAAAAAGAACGGGCATGACGCATCGGGCCGATGCAAAACCCGGGCAATTGTCAGGCGGTGAGCAACAAAGAGTTGCCATCGCCAGAGCCTTGGCGTTGAACCCTCCGCTTATTCTCGCTGACGAACCAACAGGTAACCTGGATGCCAAACACGCCGCCGGCATTCTTGACCTGCTGCTTGAGGAAACCTCACTGAACGGACAAGCGCTCATCATGGTTACCCACTCGGACAAAGCTGCCCAACGCATGCAAAAAACGCTACGACTTGAGTCGGGGCGTCTGACGCCACAAACATGAATCTGCAATGACAGAAAACGCAACAGATAGGCCACCCCCATGACAACCGCGCTTCAGTTGTTCCTGTGGAATTATGTCGCGGCGCTTCGGGCTGCACCGCTTCGTACCTGTGTGTGCATACTTTCAGTTGCACTGGGAGTTGCGATGGGTTTTGCGGTTCATTTGATCCACGAAACCGCACTGCAGTCATTTACCTCGGGCGTCAGACAGTTTTCCGGTACAGCCGATAGACTCGTTCGTGGCGAACCTGGCGGCTTCGACGATCAAATATTCGACGAAATACTTACTCTGAAAGCAGTGAAGTACGCATCGCCCGTGGTGGAGCTTCAAGTCGCTGTCGAAGGTATATCAGCGCCAGTCAAATGGCTAGGACTGGACTTCATGAGGGCGGCACCCGTCACACCTCAATTTATCGGGCAAGCAGTGGCGTCTGTTGAACTCAACAGCAACGACTACTTCGACAGCCACGCGGTCTTTCTCAGCCCCGCCCTGTTGAAGGAAAGCGCGCAGGCGGTCGGAGATGCGATGACGACTCTTTCAGGTGATGAGCGAGTCACTTGGCGAATTGCAGGCATTTTGCCCAACGTCGGCATCGACCAGAAAATTGTGGTGAGCGACATTGCTGCCGCACAATGGAAATTCAATCTGACCCATAAAATCCACCGAATTGACATCAAAACCCATGAGGGCAGCACCTTACAGCAACTAGATGCAGCCTTGCTAACAAAGCTGAAGTCTAACCAGTTTTTAGACAAACCTGATGAAGCCGGCTCACGGGGGGCGGCAGTTTCGCGAGCCTATCGGGTCAATTTATCAATTCTGGCGCTGGTCGCCCTCCTGACAGGCGGCTTTCTGGTTTTTTCAACGCAAGCCTTGTCCGTCGTTCAAAGAAGAAGGCAATGGGCATTGCTGCGCTGTCTAGGTGCTGCGCCCGCCACTTTGTTTACTCAAATCATGGGCGAAGCCGTCATTACGGGAATGCTGGGCAGCGTGGGCGGCTTGCTTGTCGGCGGTGGTATGGCGCATTTAATTTTGCAACGTTTTGGCGGTGACCTGGGAGGTGGCTTTTTTCAGAGCCATGCACACACGCTGTCAATAAACGTTCTGGATACTGTCGGCTTTGGTCTGTTGGGCCTGCTGGCTTGCCTGTTCGGCGCCTGGCTCCCGGCAAAGGAGGCCGCTGAAACCGCTCCAGCCAGTGCACTGAAGTCTGGCAGTGAAGAGTTGGCCTTGGGCAGCGTTAAAAAATCACTTTTCGGATGGATTTGTCTTCTTACTGCGCCAGTGCTGTGTCTGCTTCCACCCGTGTTCGGATTGCCGCTTGCGGGCTATGCCGCCATCGCATTGGGACTTGCCGGAGGCGTTGCGATCATGCCGTCCATGATCAAATTACTGACACCAAGCAAGGCAAATCCAAAAAAACTCAGCGATTTAAGCGCTCTAAGAATGGCCCATGCGCCCGGGCAGTCGGGCATTGCACTGGCCGGTATTGTGGCGAGTTTTTCTTTGGTGATCGCCATGGCGGTGATGGTACAAAGCTTTCGCAATTCATTGGACACTTGGCTTGATTCGGTTTTGCCGGCACCGCTCTATATGCGGGTAAAAGCTGGGGACTCCGTTTCCATCAGCCTTGAGTTGCAAAAGCGCCTGCAGTCTGCGAGGTCCATTGAAAAAGCCGAGTTCTGGAGCAGCTCGCCAGTGGTGATCTCACCGGAACTGGCCGCCCCCACCTTGATCGCTCGCCCTTTGAACAAGAAAAAGGTGTCCGACAGGCTGCCGCTCGTCAGTGAAACCGCCGTTGAGCCGCCGAGTGGTTCCATTCCTGTCTGGGTCAGTGAGGCCATGGTGGATATTTATGGCTGGAGGCAAGGCAGCCAACAGCAACTGAAAATTGCAGGCTTTGAAGATCAGTCGCTTTATGTGACTGGCATCTGGCGCGACTACGCGAGACAACAAGGGGCCATCGTAATAGACATGGCAGATTTCCAGTTGCGAACAGGTAAACAAGGCGCAACAGAGGCTGCATTCTGGCCGGCCAAAGGCTACAGCAGCGAAGCCGCCGTTGCCGAAATTAAAGAAATCATAGGTCCCACCGCATGGGCAGCGCGCACAGAGTTTTCTGAACCCGGAGAAATCAGAAAACTTAGCCTGGAAATTTTTGACCGCAGCTTTGCGGTCACCTACCTGCTGGAAGCCACCGCCATTGTAATCGGCCTGTTTGGCGTGGCCGCCACGTTTGCCGCCACCGCAATGTCGCGCCGCAGAGAATTCGCATCGTTAATGGCCCTCGGCGCGCGCCGGCGCGATGCTGTTGGTCTGTTGATGCGGGAAGGTATCTGGGTGAGCGGCATTGGCTCTGCAGTCGGTCTGGTGCTGGGGATTTTTTTCTCCTTTGTGCTGATCAAAGTAGTCAATCCGCAATCATTCCACTGGAGCATGGACATTCATTTTCCTTACGGCCTGATCGGTGCGCTGATTGCCGGGTTGATGGTGTCCTCCACCCTCACGGCCGCTCTCACCGCCTGGTACAGCCTTAATCAG
>JBEIKS010000291.1:0-3107 GCA_040379625.1 Burkholderiaceae bacterium | reverse complement strand
GTATGCGTTTCATGCCAGCAAGCCAGTTGTCTGAAGCTGCAGAAGCCTTGCAGAAGGTTGAGTCGACAGAGCAGGCGCCAACAGCGGAAGCCCCTCCTGCCATGGAAGCTGCTCCGGCTGATCCAAGTCAGTCTGCTGCCGACAAGGCGATTGCTGCTGCAATGGAAATGTCTCCTCCTGTCGCGCCTGCTGCGGCACCGGCCGCTGCGCCCGCTGCATCTGGCGCAGATGCATCTGCCGCGGTTGAAGCTGCAGTCAATAGTTGGGTGGGTGCATGGTCTGGCAAAAACGTGGATGGGTATCTGGCGGCTTACAGCGAAAGCTTCAAGCCACAAGATGGCCGCAAGCGTGATGCGTGGGCTGCTGACAGAAGAACCAAAATTGAGGGTAAAGCCACAATTGCGGTGACTTTGGAAGGCATGAAAGTCTCTGTAAAGGGAGAAACCGCCACAGTGAAATTCAAGCAGGTTTATAAGTCTGACAAAGTCAATGATGTCACCATGAAGACGCTGACGTTGAAAAACGAGGGCGGCCAGTGGAAAATTACATCTGAGAGAAAATAACCGCTGATATTGCGTGTTGTTTTTGAGAAAGACCCAGCTCCGGCTGGGTTTTTTTTCGTTATCGCCGCCTGTATCTTTTGCTGTTTGTGATGTTTTAAAAAAATTACATTTTCTTGCTTGGTTGATTAGATAGCACTAAGTGTATAAATTGTCGGGGTGTGCAGACAATGCGCGTTTGCGGCGTCAATACAATGGGGATAGTTGGATGAAGGTACAATTTTGGGGAACGCGGGGCTCTTTGCCTGTGGCATTGACGGCGAAAGACGTCCGACAAAAAGTAATTGCGGCCTTGAAACAGTCCAACGGTAAGACTTTCGCCAGCGATGATGACATCGAGAGTTTTGTAGACAACGAGCTGCCGTTCGAAACCAAAGCCTGTTTTGGGGGGAACACCAGTTGCGTGACTGTGGATGTCGGTTTCGATACCCCCTTCATTTGCGATCTGGGCAGTGGTGCCCGCCCCCTTGGCAACGCCATGGTGAAGCGCTTCGGGCCTAAAAACCCTCAAACCTATCATGTGTTCATGTCCCATTTGCATTGGGACCACATCATGGGTTTTCCATTTTTCGTGCCTGTTTATATCCCCGGCAACAAGATTATTATTCACAGCGGTCATTCTGAGGTGGAATTTGCATTCAGACGCCAGCAGGGCGAGCCCAGTTTTCCAGTCACATTCGAACAACTGGCTGCAGATATTGAATTTCAGGTTCATGAACCCGGCATTCCGTTTGAAGTCGAAGGCACCAAAGTTTTGTCCATCAGGCAAAAACATGGTGGTGATTCCTATGGCTGGCGTTTTGAAAAAGATGGAAAGTCTATGGTTTACTCCACAGACTCAGAGCACAAGATAGACGACCGGGAGGGGCAGGAGGCTTTTGTAGAGTTTTTCCGGTCTGCAGATCTGGTGGTTTTTGATGCCATGTATTCCTTGCTTGACTCCATCAGCGTTAAAGCCGACTGGGGACATTCAAGCAATATTTTCGGTGTTGCCCTGTGCCAGCGGGCCGAGGCCAAAACACTGGCTTTGTTCCACCACGAGCCTATTTTCAGTGACGCCCACATTCAAGGCGTATTGCTGGAAACACAAACTTTCGAAGAAGCGACTCGCGGTATGCATGAGCTCAATGTCATTACCGCTTATGACGGTTTGGAAGTGGATTTGTAAAACTGCCATACAAACATCTGACACCTTCGGTTTTTTTTGTTCTAATTGACGCTACGACAATTTAACAAGGAACTTCGATTGAACGCGTCTTCGCTACAGCTGTTTTGTCTGGTTGTGTTTGTGTTGGCCATTGCGCACACTTTTTCCACTGGAATCTTTGAACGTTTGGCGCATGCCCAGCCAAAACATGCCGGTTTGTGGCATTTTTTTGGTGAAGTCGAGGCTGTGTTTGGTTTGTGGGCCTTGGTACTGGTACTTGGCTTGGGTTATTTCGATGGCCTCAAAGCTGCCATTGAATATGTAGACACCCGCAACTTCACCGAACCGATGTTTGTGTTCGCCATCATGGTGATTGCAGCAAGTCGCCCGATTTTGTTGGGTACGCAGCGCTCAGTTCAACAACTCGTTAAACTCATTCCGGTAAACAGCGGTTTGGCCTTGTATTTTCTGACCTTGTCTGTGGTTCCACTGCTGGGTTCCGCCATTACCGAACCCGCGGCCATGACATTGGCGGCCTTGATGCTGCGTGATTCTTTCTTTTCCCGCCCTTTAAGTACCCGTTTGAAATACGCCACGGTAGGCGCGCTGTTTGTGAATGTCTCCATTGGTGGCACGCTGACACCCTTTGCTGCACCCCCTGTGCTTATGGTTGCGCAAGTCTGGGGCTGGGACACACAGTTCATGCTCAGCACCTTTGGCTGGAAGAGTGCGCTGGCTGTCTGCTTTACCTCCTTGATGGTGACTGTACTGTTTGCCAAGGAGTTGGCCGCAGTTCATTTGAGCAAGGCAGATCAAAACCAAACGACTGCCGTGACCGTGACGCTCATGCATTTGCTGTTTTTGATTGGTGTGGTGGTGTTTTCTCATCATCCGGCAATTTTTATGGGCATTTTCCTGTTTTTTCTGGGTTATGCACATGCCTATCACCGCTATCAGGACCGTCTCATCATCCGCGAGGGTTTAATGGTGGCCTTCTTCCTGGCCGGTTTGGTGGTCTTGGGAGGGCAGCAACAGTGGTGGTTGAACGATGTTTTGTTGAGCCTGAGCCCGACAGCCCTTTATTACGGCGCCACTGCGCTGACAGCCATTACCGACAATGCGGCGCTGACTTACCTTGGGTCTCTGGTTTCAGGCGTTGACGACGCCTTCAAGTATTCTTTGGTGGCTGGAGCGGTGACCGGAGGTGGCTTGACGGTGATTGCAAATGCGCCAAACCCAGCTGGCGTCGCCATTTTGAAGGGCGCGTTTGAGGATGAAACCATTTCAGCCGGCCCGCTGTTCATTGCTGCACTGGGACCCACGCTGGTGGCTATCGCAGCCTTCCAGTTGCTGTGATGGCCCGGGTTGGTCTCCCGAGCAGGAACAGTAGCATGGCTTGT
>JBEIKS010000290.1:0-3107 GCA_040379625.1 Burkholderiaceae bacterium | reverse complement strand
GCCGCAATTCTTGCGCGCAGACCCGCGGAAGAGTTTGTGGCCACCCACAGCCTCCGAAAAATGTTTCTGGCGCCGCTCAACCAAGATTTGCTGGACACCTTTCATCAGCGCTTCCATGTGCCTGTCCTGATTGAGTGCTACGGCATGACAGAAATTCCGGGCGTTCTCAGCAACCCTTACTTGGGCCCTCACAAGTTGGGCAGCATGGGCTGTATTTCGCCGCACCCCGACCCGGCCATTGAACGGCCGCAAGTTCGGGTGATTGACGAAGAGGGCAATGAAATGCCTGTCGGTGAGGTCGGTGAGTTGGTGGTCAAAACGCCCACGCTGATGCAAGGCTACTTCAATGACCCAGAGCAGACGGCTGGCAGCTTCAAGGACGGTTGGTTCTTGACGGGCGATCTGGTGCGTCGCGACGACGATGAATTCCTTTTCTTCTTTACCCGAAAGAAAGACATCATCCGAAGACGCGGCGAAAACATTTCGGGTGCAGAAATCGATTCAGCCATTGGCAGCCATCCTGATATTTTGGAATGTGCCTCCATTGGTGTGGCCTCTGATTTGGGGGAAGAAGAAATTCTTTTGGCAGTGGTTGCGCGCGCCGGAACTGAGATCACCCCAGAGATTGTTCATGCCTATGCAAAACAAAAACTGTCACCCATCAAACGTCCTCGATACATCGTCATGGTCGAGAGCTTGCCGCATACCGGTTCCATGAAGATTGCCAAATTTCGACTCAAACCCGCTGACAATTTACGCCAACAAGCCACTGATTTTTCAATGAAGGAAATTCAATCATGAGCAATGCCAACAACCAAGGTCTTGAAAATCGTTATGACTCCCTGGAGTTGATCACACAGGAGGTACTCAAGCGCTATGCCGAGACGCCTGACCCGCGCTTGCGTGAGTTGATGCTGTCACTGATCAAGCACATTCACAGTTTTGCCAAAGAGGTCAAGCTCACGGCCGATGAATGGAACTTCACCATGAACTTTTTGGAAGAAACCGGTAAATGGTGCAGCCCCGGCCGAAATGAATTTGTGATTTTTTCGGATGCACTGGGTCTGTCTATGCTCACCATCACGCAAGACTACCCACGGCCGCCACACGCCACTGAGCCCACGCTTGTCGGCCCCTTCCTGCTTGAGAACGCACCGCAATTTCCCATGGGGGCCGACATCAGTGCCGGTGCATCTGGAACCCCTATGCATGCGCAAGGCCAGGTTCTGAACATCCATGGCCAAGCCGTTGCCAATGCCGTCATTGATGTCTGGCATTCTGACGACCGAGGCCTCTACGATGTTCAGGATGGCTTTGAAGAGAAGGGCGCATGGGCACGAGCCGCGCTCACAACGGGCGCTGATGGCCGTTTCAACTTCTGGTCCGTGTTGCCTGTGGACTACCCAGTTCCGCAAGATGGCACGGCCATTCAAATGCTCAAAGCAACAACCGGCAGAAGTTGGCGGCCAGCCCATCTGCATTTCAGAATTCAAGCCCCCAAGCATCGCCCATTGATCACGCACATCTTTGACAAAACCAGTAAGAATTTGGATGGCGACGCGGTGTTTGGTGTGCGCCCATCCCTCATTGCAGAATTCAAACATCAGACCGCTGGCGTTGCGCCAGACGGTAAAGTCATGACGCGTGATTTTTATACGCTCGATTACAACTTTGTGATGACCGATGCCATCCGTTAAAGAAAAAAAAGCAGTTACATCACGAACACGGGTGACGCGCCGGGGCTTGGAGCGCAAGGCGCAAATTTTGGAAGTGGCCACAGACATGTTTCTGAGCCATGGTTTTGATGGCGTCAGCATTGACAACATTGTTTTGGCGGTCGGCGGTTCAAAAACCAATGTCTACAGCCAATTCGGCAACAAGGAAGGGCTGTTTCGCGCAGTCATCGAAAACTTGTGCGAATTGTTTTTGCGAAATTTTAGAAAAGTTAATCTGTCTGGCAAGGATGCCCGTACCGGTCTGACGCAACTGGGGACGACGCTGCTCAAATCATTGTTGTTGGACAAGCACATTGCGTTTCAGCGCTTGGTGCTGGCCGAAACGGCTCGCTTTCCGGGGCTGGGACAAACTTGGTTTGACGACGGTCCTCAGCAATCACGTTTGCGCATTGCCGCCCTGATCGCGCAATGTCAGAAAACGGGCGAGTTGCGAGCAAGCAATCCCATGATTGCCGCAACCCTGTTTCACGACATGTTGGTCTTCAATCCAACGCACCTCAGCACCATTGGCAGACCCTCTTCAGCGCAAGCGGTCAATCGACATGTGCGCCAAGTCGTGGATTTGTTCATGAAAGGCATGGCGCGGTAATGTAGTGAGGCAGTGAGGCCGTGAGGCAGTCACGCTTGATCCCTGCACCTGTTTTGAAAATACAGTCATACCCAAACTTATCAAGCTCTATGAATTCACTCAGCACCCCAGAACTCAAATTTTTTGCCGATCTCTCTGTGCAAGTCGATAAGCCGCAAGAAGTAGGCGCCACTGTGCACGGTCAAAGGCGAGTCATTCCCATTTTGGGCGGGGAAGCGCAAGGCCAAGGCTGGACAGCGCGCGTGCTTCGCGGCGGTGCAGATTTTCAAATCATTGTGAATGAGCGACTGGCAGAACTGGACGCCCGTTATGTGATGGAAACTGACGGCGGCGATTTGATTTTTGTGCAAAATCGCGCCATTCGAACGGCATCGCCTGAGGTCATGAGTCGCCTGATTCGAGGTGAACCCGTAGACCCGCAACTGGTTTATTTTCGGTGCACGCCACAATTTGAAACGGCGTCAAAGTCACTCTCTTGGATTGGCGAGAAACTTTTCATAGGTACTGGTGCCCGCCACCCCGACCGCGTTGTAATGCGGTTTTTTGAGGTGCTCTAACTCACCCTAGGGTTATTACTAATCAGCAGGTCTTTTTTTACCCATTATTCTCTGTATACAGAATACGGAGTTCAAATTTTAACGTCTTCTCACCCTCTAAGTAACAGGCAAACCATGAACACAAGAGACAAATCAATTCCAGCCGAAACATCCACAGAGAAAAAACTCGTGCCCTTTGGTGGCTATCACGTGAACCGCGTGCCCGGTCACGACCCAGAGATCACT
>JBEIKS010000289.1:0-3112 GCA_040379625.1 Burkholderiaceae bacterium | reverse complement strand
GCATGCTGATTTCTGGTTTGCGGTTCTACCAGAACTGTTCCTGCTTCAAGGGAAACCAGTTCAATGTCGTTGTGCGCAACAGCCCCAGTGTGTAGTAGTAATTATAATAATGTATTGTTTATATTGTTATTTTCGGCGTTTCGCATGATTTCTTCAGACCCCAAACATATGGGTTGTGCTGTAAGCAGGTCTAATTAAATCAATTCTAGTCGTGTTTCAAAATGTACTCAACAACATGCCTTTGTTCTGTGGAAGATAGGTTGATATCCCTGTTTTTAGCGCAGCATGACCCAACTCACCGCTGCGGTGGTCAATACACATGTGCTCATCGCAAACGAACAAAAAAAGACGGCTGCCACCAAAAGCGCTGAAGGTTCCAACAGGCAACCGGCAATAAAATGAAAGCAGCTCAGGCCTGCCCAGCGTCTTAAATAAATGGGCAAATAGATTTTTTGCTGCAGGTTGTGTGCCCTGGCGGCAGCGCGCTGCCACGGGTCACTAATCCGTAAATCCTTAAATAGCCAGCCCCAGAACAGGTAACGGTAAACCAGGTACAACAAACCATGGGTGCCTTGTCGGCTGTTTGCATCGATTTGCATCATTTTCCTTCCCGCTGGAATTCAACATCGCTTTGACTGAAAATATTAGCGGAGTTTTTTGTTCTGTTGGGTGCTGTTTCCACCGTCAGACATTGGTAAGTTTGTCATCCTATAGTTCATGCAGATTCAATAGGAGCGGGATGTGGCACCACAGACTTGTTATGACATGGGACTGGACAAAAACAGTGCAAATTATGTTGAACTGTCCCCTTTGAGCTTTTTGAGCAGAACTGCGTATGTCTATCCGCAGCGCATCTCTATTATTGACGGCGAAACGCGTTACACCTGGCTGCAAACCTACGAGCGTTGCCGCAGGTTGGCCAGCGCACTGGCCGGTCTGGGCATTAAAAAAGGGGATACGGTGGCCGCCATACTTCCCAACGTTCCCGCCATGTACGAGGCGCATTTTGGTGTGCCGATGTTGGGTGCCGTGCTCAACACCATCAACACCCGGCTGGACGCCCAGTCCGTCGCTTTCATTTTGCAGCATGGCGAGGCCAAGGTGCTGCTGACCGACCCCGAGTTTTCCGAAGTGGTGACTCAGGCCCTTGCTTTAGTGGATGGTCAAAAGCCTGTGGTCATTGATGTGGTTGATGCGGCGTTTCCCGCAGGCCGGTTGCTCGGTGACACTGAATACGAGTCTTTTATTGCCAAAGGCAATCCGGCGTTTGAATGGCACTTGCCAACAAGCGAATGGGATGCGATTGCCCTGAACTACACCTCTGGCACCACCGGAAACCCCAAAGGCGTGGTCTACCACCACCGGGGTGCGTATTTGAACGCCGCCAGCAACATTGTGTCCTGGGGTATGCCGCCCCACGCCATGTACCTCTGGACTTTGCCCATGTTTCATTGCAATGGCTGGTGCTTTCCCTGGACCATGGCGGCGAATGCGGGTACGAATGTCTGTCTGAGAAAAGTCGATGCAAAAGTGATTTTCGACTTGATCCGCAAGCACAAGGTTTCACATTTCTGCGGTGCACCCATTGTGCACAGTCTTTTGGCCAACGCACCCGATTCTTTAAGGGCAGGCATCGACCATGAGGTAAAAGGTTTGGTGGCTGGTGCGGCACCGCCTGCTGCCATGATTGAGGGCATGGAGCGCATTGGTTTTGACATCACCCACGTGTATGGCCTGACTGAAACCTACGGACCCGCCGCCGTTTGTGCAAAGCACGATGATTGGGCCTCGTTGCCCATTGAAGAGCGCGCGCAACGCAACGGCCGTCAGGGTGTGCGCTACCACATGCAGGAAGAGGTCACCGTCTTGAACCCTGACACCTTGGAACCTGTGCCGGCAGACGGTGAAACCATAGGCGAAATCATGTTTCGCGGCAATCTGGTGATGAAAGGGTATTTGAAAAATCCCAAGGCCACCGCTGAAAGTTTTGCCGGGGGCTGGTTTCACACGGGCGATCTGGCGGTGTTGCATCCAGACGGGTATGTAAAAATCAAAGACCGTTCCAAAGACGTTATTATTTCCGGCGGAGAAAACATTTCTTCATTGGAAGTGGAGGAAGTGCTGTATCGTCATCCTGCGGTTTCATTGGCGGCTGTGGTCGCCAAACCCGACGAAAAATGGGGTGAGGTACCCTGCGCCTTCGTAGAGTTGAAAGAGGGTGCGAACGCCACAGCGCAGGAAATCGTTGAGTTTTGCAAGCAGGGCTTGGCAAAGTTCAAGGTTCCCAAGCAAGTGGTGTTTGGCGTCATACCAAAAACCTCGACGGGCAAGGTTCAAAAGTTCTTGCTGCGTGAGCGGATGAAGTCCGCCTCGGCAATCGAGTAACAACAGTGCTGAAAAAGAAGAGTCGATGATGACCACTGATTTCATATTGCAAACCCAAGGGCTGACCAAGGCCTTCAAAGGCTTCACTGCCGTGGCCGATGTCAATCTGAATGTGCAAAGAGGGCATATCCATGCACTCATAGGCCCCAATGGTGCAGGTAAAACCACGGTATTCAATCTGCTGACAAAATTTTTACCTCCCACCCGTGGGCGCATTGTTTTTCAGGGGCAGGACATCACTAACGAAGCGCCGGCGGTTACTGCCCGGCGTGGCCTCATCCGTTCTTTCCAGATATCGGCCACATTTCCACATCTGACTGTGCTGGAAAACGTCAGGGTGGGTTTGCAGCGGCGTTTGGGAACGGAATTTCATTTTTGGTCTTCCGAAAAAAACCTCGATAAACTCAACGATGAAGCCATGGCTTTGCTGGAGTCTGTCGATCTGGCTTCTTTTGCAGACACTGTGACGGTGGAGTTGGCCTACGGCAGAAAACGCGCACTGGAAATAGCCACCACGCTGGCGGTGGAGCCCACCATGATGCTGCTGGATGAACCCACGCAAGGCATGGGCCATGAAGACATTGAACGCATTGTCGCCCTGATCCGGAAAGTGTCTGTGAACAGAACCATTTTAATGGTGGAGCACAATTTGTCTGTGGTGGCCAACCTGTGCGACCGCATCACCGTGCTGCAACGTGGCAGTGTTTTGGCCGAAGGCGATTATGCG